>CAZKTK010000176.1:0-6683 GCA_964555535.1 uncultured Rhodospirillaceae bacterium | reverse complement strand
CGCAAGCCACCGGTAATGATGAGCGTGACATCCGACCGTCCCATCGCATCGAGATGCCGCCGCGCGCGTGCCAAGGCCGGTATGGTCGGCACCGAGATATGGTCCCGGAAGATCAACGGCGCCGCGCCAGTGCCGCCGCCACGACCGTCGAGGATGATGTAGTCGGCGCCGGCCTCGACGGCAAAACCGACATCGTCCTCGATATGGTTGGCCGAGATCTTGAAGCCGATGGGAATGCCACCGGTGATCTCGCGCACCCGATCGGAGAAGACGCGATAATCGGCAACGCTGTTCAGCTCAGCGAAAGTCGGCGGCGAGACGGCCGGTGTCTTCTCCGGCAAGCCGCGCACCTCGGCGATCTTGCCAACCACCTTGTTGGCCGGCAGGTGACCGCCGGTGCCTGTCTTGGCGCCCTGACCGCCCTTGAAATGGAAGGCCTGCACGCGTTCCAGAAGCTCCTCGCGATAGCCGAAGCCCGCAGAGGCAAGCTCGTAGAAATAGCGGCTGTTGGCAGCCTGCTCCTCGGGCAGCATGCCGCCCTCGCCTGAGCATATGCCCGTGCCGGCCAGTTCCGCGCCCGTGGCCAGCGCGGTCTTCGCCTCCTCCGACAGGGCGCCGAAGCTCATATCCGAGACGAACAATGGCATTTCGAGCACCAGCGGCTTCTTCGCCTCCGGCCCGATGACCAGCTCCGTCCCGACGTCGACATCTTCCATCAAGGGCTTGCGCGCGAACTGTGCGGGCAGGATCTGAATATCGTTCCAATCCGGCAGCAGCGGGCGAGGCACGCCCATGGCGCCCATCTCCCCGTGGTGCCCGAGCTTGCTCAGGCCGTCGCGGGCAAGATCGTGGATCGCCTTGACGGTCGGCTCTTCCGGCGTCGGCACCGCCGCGGGCGGGCCGTCGCTTTGCGGTGGCGCGGTGCCGTCTTCGGAGAGGCGGGCATGGGTGCCGTCGCAATAGGGCGCGTTGCCCGTGCGCTTGCATTGGCAGAGAAAGGCGTCGCCGCTTTCGTCCGCAGTGAACGCGAGCGGAGTGAATGACGTGCCGCGATGGGAGCCGTCGCAGAACGGCTGGCTCTGCGAGCGCCCGCAGCGGCACCAGGTGTAAGTCTCGCCAGCCTCCAGCGCCACCTTCGCCGGGGGCCGTGCCGCGATGCGCGGGACTTCGTCAGTCATCGCCGTCCAAAGCCGCAAGAACACGCGGCGGCGACATGGGCAGATCGCACATCCGCTTGCCGATGGCATCGCGCACGGCATTGGCGACGGCCGCCATGGGCGGCACGATATTGGCCTCGCCGACACCCTTGACCCCATAGGGGTGGTCCGGGTTCGTCACCTCCACCAGCACCGTATCGATCATCGGCAGGTCGGAAGCGAGCGGCATGCGGTAGTCGAGGAAGCCGGCATTCTCCATGCGGCCCTGGTCGTCATAGACATACTCTTCGTTAAGTGCCCAACCGATGCCTTGCACCACACCGCCCTGCATCTGCCCCTCGACATAGGAGGGGTGCACGGCGCAGCCCGCGTCCTGGGCCACCGTATAGCGCAGGATGGTGACCCTGCCGGTGTCGGGATCGACCTCGACATCGCAAATCTGCGTGGACACGCCCGGACCGACGCCAGTGGCATTCACGCCCGCGCTGGCGCCGATGGGCCCGCCGGTCGCCGCCTTGCCTGCGGCGATCTCGCGGAGCGACAGCGGCTCGTGCTCGCCGACATTGCTGCTCGAGGGCTTGGCGTAGCCGTCCTCCCAGGTCACGCCCTCGGGATCGACGCCCCACATCATGGCAGCGCGCTCGCAAAGCTGGCCGATGACATCCTTCGCCGCATTGACCACGGCAAGGCCCGTGGCGAGCGTCACACGGCTGCCGCCGGTAACGAAGCTGAAACCGACCGAGGCGGTATCCGCCACCACCACATTGATCTTGTCGTAATCGACGCCGAGGGTCTCCGCCGCCATCATGGCCATGGAGGCGCGCGAGCCGCCCACATCGGGGCTGCCGGTGGCGACCTCCACCGTGCCGTCCTCGTTGATCTGCATGGTGGCGGAAGACTCAGCGCCGGCATTGAACCAGAAGCCCGAGGCAACGCCGCGCCCCTGGTTGGGCCCGAGCGGCGCCTTGTAATGGGGATGGTCGACCAGCGCCTCCACGGTCTCCGCATAGCCAATGCTGTTGAATTCCTGACCATAGATTGTCGAACTGCCGTTGCGGGCGGCGTTCTTCAGGCGCAGCGCCAACGGGTCCATATCGAGCTTGCGGGCAAGCTCGTCCAGGGCGCTTTCGACGGCAAAGTTGGAGATCGGCGAGCCCGGCGCGCGATAGGCCGCGGCCTTGGGCCGGTTGACGACCACGTCGATGCCGGTGGTCTTGACGTTGGCGAGATCGTAGCGCGAGAAGGCGCACATGCAGCCATTGACCACGGGAGAGCCGGGAAAGGCACCGGCCGAAAAGGCGAAGCGCCCTTGTGCCGCCGTGATGGTGCCGTCGGCCTTGGCGCCGAGCTTGACGGACATGACACTGCCCGAGGTGGGACCGGAGGCCTTGAAGACCTCCGCGCGGCTCATCACCATCTTGACCGGCTTGGCGCACTTCTTCGCCAAGGCCATGGCCACGGGCTCCAGATAGACCACGGTCTTGCCGCCGAAGGCACCGCCGAGCTCGGACGGGGTGACGGTAAGGTCCGCCATCTCCATGCCGAGGAGCCCGGCGGTAAAGGCGCGCACCGCAAAATGGCCCTGGGTGCAGCACCAGATCTCGCCCTTGCCGTCCTGGGTATAGCTGGCGACGCAGGCATGGGGCTCGATATAGCCCTGATGCACGGGCTTGGTGGTGAAGTCGTGCTCGACGATCACGTCCGCCTCGGCGAAACCGGCCTCGACATCACCCACCGACAGCTCGCGGATCTTGGCGATATTAGAAGGCTTGCCGCCTTCCGGCGCGTCGCCGCGGGTGGTCATGTCCTCGAACAGCAGCGGCGCGTCCGGCGCCATCGCCTCCTCGACGCCGATGACGTGGGGCAGCACCTCGTAATCCACCGCAATCAGCGACAGCGCTTCCTGGGCGATGGCGTTGGTCGTCGTCGCCACGGCCGCCACGGGATGGCCCTCATAGAGCGCCTTCTCCCGCGCCATGGCGTTGCGGGTGAGATGCGCCATGTTGCGCTCGAGCCGGTCGGGGCCCGCATAGACCGATTCGTGGTCGGAAAAATCCGCCGCCGTGACGATGGCCTTGACGCCGGGCAGCGCCGCCGCCTTGGCGGTGTCGATGCCGCGAATGCGGGCATGGGCGTGGGGGCTGCGCAGAACCTTGCCGACCAGCATGCCAGGCAGCGAAAAATCGGCGCCGTAGCGCGCCGCGCCGGTCACTTTCTCCACCCCATCGGGGCGAACGGGGCGCGTTCCGACCCACGTGTAGGACTTGCTTTGCGTGTTCATGGCGTCTTTCTCGTCAAGGCTCAGGTCAGCGAAGACCATACAACAAATTCATCCACCGTGCGGCAACGGCGCAGACTATCCCACACGGTAACCGCGACGCTGTCATAGACTGGAACGGCGAGCTCTTGCGTGAGCCTCCCGGCGAGCGGCGCACCGCGCAGGTTGGTGCAATAGATGGCGATCGCCTCGGGCGCGGCGGCGGCCGCCTCGCGGCACATGGCGGTGATCGTTTCGGCGTTAATCTCGGCGAAAGCGAAATTGTCCCTTTGGTTCAGGTGGCGCTCGGCCACGCAGGTCAGGCCCTCGCCTTCGAAGGTCGCGACGATGCGCGTCTGGATGGCATCGAGATACGGGGTGACCAGGGCGAAGCGCCTGATGCCGCCGCTGCGGAAAGCCTCGACCAGCCCCAGGGTGGCGGTGGTGGCGGGAACGCCGCATTCGGCCTCGATGGCAGCGCACAGGGCGCGGTCCGCCTCCAGACCCCGCCAGCCGCCGGAGGTGCCGTTCCAGGCGATGACATCGACGCGGGCATCGCGCAATTGCCGTGCCGCGGCCAGCATGGGTGCCATGTCGAACTGCGCCAGCGCGGTCTCGTCGAGCGCGATCTCGGTGACGGGAAAGCGGGCGAAATGGGCCGTGGTGTCCGGCGCCAGGTCGGCCAGCATCGCACTCACCCATGGCTCCAGCACCGTGTTCGACGATGGTGTCAGCATGCCGAGGCGAGGCATGGCGCTATCTCGCCGCGATGCGCTCGGCGACGGCGACCAGGCGCCGCATGGAACGCAGCACGGGCACCTCGATCAGCTTGCCATCGATGACCACGACGCCATCGGGGCTCGCCTCGAAGGCGGCGATGATCTCGCGCGCGCGTGCCACCTCGTCCGGCGCCGGGCTGAAGACGCCGTTGATGGCGGCAACCTGGCTCGGATGGATCGCCGCCTTGCCGGTATAGCCCATGGCGAGGGCGCGCTCCGCATCCGCCACCATGCCGCCCATGTCCGACAGATCGAGATGGGGCACGTCGAGCAGGTCTATGCCGGCACCGGCCGCCGCATTGACCAGGCGCGCCCGCGTATAGAAGAACGCCTCCCAGGTCGGCTGCGCGCGCAGCTCCGCCGCCATGTCGACGCCGCCGAAGGCCATCAGGTCGAGGCGCGGGCTGGCATGGGCGATGTCGTGCGCCGCCTCCAGCCCGGCATTGGTCTCGATGATGACGTGGAAGCGGATGTCGCCGTGCGGGCCGGCGCTGAGAAGCTCGCCGAGCAGGCGGATCTCGTCGGGCGTCTCGACCTTGGGCAGCAACAGCACAGGCGGCGGCGCGGGGCTCGCCAGGATGGCATCGATGTCGCGCAGGCCTTCGGCCCCGCGCAGGCTGTTGATGCGCACGATCCGCTCCACGCCGTCATCGGCCTGGGGGGCTGCGAACAGGGTCATGGCCTCAGCCCGCGCCGCGGCTTTGTCAGCCGGCGGCACCGCGTCCTCGAGATCGACGCACACCATGTCGGCGCCGGTCGCCAGGGCCTTGGCGAACAGTTCCGGCCTATCCGCCGGGGCGAACAGCAGGCTCCGCCGTGCCCTGATCTTGCGTTCCGTCATCCGCCTTTGCGCACCAGCTCCCAGCATTGCCAGCCGAGATAGCCGATCGCCCCCAAGCCATAAGCCACGAAAAACCAGTCGAAGACCCCCGCCCAGGCGAAGGGGCCGATGAGATAGATGAAATCCTCGATCTCGAAGCCGCCGAAATAGGGATGCGCCACCGCCTCCTCGCCATGCCGACGCTCGCTGATCAGGCGAACGGCCATGACGGCGGGATTGCTCAGCGCCGCGGCAATGCCGAGATACAGCATCCCCTCGCCAAAGCCCGCCGCGGCGAGGCCGATGCCGGCGCCGAGATACATCATGGCATAGTTGGCGGCACCCGTCAGATAGTCGAGATGGTGGCCGAAGCGCGAGGTGCGCCCGCTCTGACGCGCCAGTTCGCCATCGGTGTGATCGACGAAGACCGCCAACATGAACAGCGCCGCGCCGAGCCCGAAGGCATTGCCACGCGACAAGGTCCAGGCCGCCGCCACACCGAGCAGGAAGCTGACCAGGGTCAGCTGGTTCGGCGTCACGGGCGTCCGCGCCAGCGGGCGTACCAGCCAAGCCGCCAAGCGCTGGTCGTAGGGGACGCCGGCGGCGCCGGGTTTGGTCTCTATCGTCGGGTCGCTCATGCTCATCTGCTTTTGCCGAACCAGGCAACAGCGTCCGCCAGGGCGTCCTGCGCCGGGCGCGGCGCATAGCCTAACTCCTCACGGGCGCGGCGGCTCGAAAAATACATGGCATGGCGCGCCATGCGCACCCCGTCCACGGTCGCCATCGGCTCGCGCCCCGTCACACGCGCAAGCGCTTCCGAGACATGGGCGATGCCCATGGCGAGCGCGGAGGGCAGACGCGCGACAGGCGGCCGCCGCCCCGCCAAACGCGTCACCTGAGTCAGAATGTCGCGCAGGCTCATGTTCTCGCCACCGAGGATATAGCGCCGGCCCGGCACGCCCTGCTCGTGGGCAAGCCAATGGCCATCCGCCACGTCATCCACATGCACGATGTTGAGCCCGGTCTCCACATAGGCGGGAACGCGGCCCGCCGCCGCGTCGCGGATCAGGCGCCCGGTCGGCGTCGGCTTGATGTCGCGCGGGCCAACCGGCGTCGACGGGTTGACCACGACCAGCCCCAGCCCGGTCTCTGCGGCCACGGCGAGGACCGCCTGCTCGGCAAGGAATTTGGAACGCTTGTAGGGCCCGATCATGTCATCGACGGCCGATGGCGTGTCCTCATCGGCCGGCGTGGCATCCACACGGGGGGTGATCGTCGCCACACTGGAGGTATAGACCACGCGCTCGACGCCCGCTTCCGCCGCCGCCCGCATCAAGGCCCGCGAGCCTTCCACATTGGTGGCCATCATGGCGGCCGGGGCCGGACACCAGATGCGATAGTCCGCGGCCACATGAAAGAGCGAGCTGCAACCGCGCACGGCCGCCGCCAGCGACGCCGTATCGCCGAGGTCGCCCTCGGCAACCTCCACATCCAGGCCGTCGATATTGCTGCGGTCGCCGCCGCGCCGGGCAAGCACCCGCACGCCGTGGCCTTCGGCAAGAACGCGGCGCGCCACCGCCGCGCCGACGAAACCCGTGGCGCCGGTGATCAGCGTGGTCATCGCGATACCCGGAAAATGCCGCTATACTTTGCGGACATCGGGAGCGTGG
>CAZKTK010000175.1:0-6701 GCA_964555535.1 uncultured Rhodospirillaceae bacterium | reverse complement strand
TGCGGCAAGACCACCGTGCTGCGCGCCGTTGCCGGGCTGGCAGCCGACTGGTCCGGTCGCATCGCCATAGACGGTGCCGAGCGGGATGCCCGTCGCCCGCGCATGTTGCCGCGAACCCTGCAAATGGTTTTCCAGGACCCTTATGGCTCGCTCAATCCACGCCAGCGCGTCGCCGAGTGCTTGGGCGAGCCACTTGCGATACAGGGTATCGATGATCGCCAGCCGCGCGTGATGGAGGCGTTGGCGCAGGTCGGACTCGAGGCGGATTTCGCCGCCCGATACCCGAACCAGCTCTCCGGCGGCCAGCGCCAGCGTGTCGCCATCGCCAGGGCGTTGATGCTGGAACCGCCCTTGCTGCTGCTCGACGAGCCGACCTCCGCCCTCGACATGGCGATCCAAGCCGAGATATTGAGCTTGCTGGCGCGCCTCAGGTCGGAGCGTGGCCTGACCTATCTGCTGGTGAGCCACGACCTGGCGGTGGTGGCGGAGTTGTGTGAAAGCGTGGCCGTAATGCGCGGCGGGCGTCTTGTCGAGTGTGTGACAACGGACGTCTTGCGATCCGGCAACGGGCTCGCGCCGTATACAAAGGCATTGCTCGCCGCCAGTCGCGGTGAAGCGGTCGATTGAAGCCGAGTTGCCGCCACCCCATCTATCGGGTTGGAAACAAAGGATTTCACTGTGTCGTGGTTGCGCAAGGCCATTGTTCCAGTCCTTTTGATCGGTGCTGCCCTGGCCGGCGCCAAGGTCTTGCACGGCACTCGGCCCGATGTCCCGGCGCAGGAGCCCGAAGAGCGGTCCTGGACGGTCGAGACGGCGACCGTGGCATTTACCGATGAACGTCCCGATCTGATTCTGTTCGGCGAGGTCGTGGCGGCGCGCGAGGTGGCGTTGCGCGCCCGCGTGGGCGGCCCGGTGATGGCGGTTGCCGAGACCTTCGTCGATGGCGGCATTGCGCAAGCGGGTGACGTGCTCGTCACCATCGATCCCTTCGATTTCGAACAGGATGTGGTCGAACGAAAGGCGGCGCTTGACGAGGCGCGGGCCCGCCGGTCCGAAATGACCGCGGCCCTCGGTGTCGAGCGGGCCATGCTTGTCGAGGACGAGCGCCAGCTGGCGATTACCGGCCGCGATGTCGCGCGGCGTGAATCCCTGGTCGGCAATGCGGTCTCCGAGAAGGGGCTCGACGAAGCGCGCATGACCCTCAGCCGGGCGGAGGCGCAGCGCTTGGCGAGACAGCAGGCGATCGCCACGCTCGAAGCGCGCATAGAACAGCAGGCGGCGGCCATCGCCAGGGCCGGGGCGGCCTTGGCGCGGGCCGAGCGGGCTTTGGCCGATACCCAGCTGAAGGCGCCGTTCGGCGGCTATATCGCCGAAGCGAGCGCCCAGCCGGGCGAGCAGCTCTCCCGCGGTGATCTGCTGGGCCGGCTGATCGATTCCGAGCGCTTGGAGGTTCGCTTCCACATGAGCGAGGCCCAGTTCGGACGTGCCTTCGCCGACGCCGCGCCGGATGCCCCGCGGGCAGCGGAAGTGCGCTGGCGCATCGGTGACAGCGTGCGCCGCTTCGCAGCCGTTGTCGATCGCATCGATAGCGAGATCGATGCCGCCAGCGGCGGGGTCACCGCCTATGCCCGTTTCACCGAGACGGGCGAGAACGGTTTCGCCAGCCTGCGGCCCGGGGCCTTTGTGGAGATTTCCGTGCCGGGACGCGAATATCGGCAAGTTGCGCGACTGCCGGCCACCGCCCTGCATGACGAGGATACGGTCTATGTGGTGAGCGAAGAGCGCTTGCAGTCGCGTGCCGTGCAGTTGGCCCGCCGCGATGCTGAGACCGTGCTGGTGGTTGGAGAACTCGGCGAGGGCGAGCAGGTGGCGGTGACGCGCTTCACCGAGATCGGGCCGGGCGTCAAAGTGAGTGTCAAATGAACACCGGACGTCGCGGGCCCATAGGCATCTTCGCCCGCCATCCGACGGCATCCAACCTGGTCATGGCGCTGATGGTCATTGGCGGCCTGTTGGCGCTCGGCAAGCACAACACCCAGTTCTTCCCGGACTTCTCCATCGACTTCGTGACCGTCAGCGTCGCCTGGCCCGGCGCCAGCGCCGAAGATGTCGAGGCCAATATCGTCGAGGCCCTGGAGCCCGAGCTTCGCTTCATCGACGATGTAAAGAACGTGCTCGGCACGGCCATGGAAGGCGTCGGGCAGATCGCCGTCGAGTTCAATCCCGACGCTGATATGCAAGCGGGGCTCTCGGCGGTGGAACAGGCCGTGGGGCAGGTGACCACCTTGCCCGAGGCGGCTGAGCGCCCTGTCATCAAGCGCATCGCCCACTACGATACGGTGAGCCGCCTCGTGGTATCAGGGCCGTTCCCGCCGGATTCCCTGAAGGCAATCGCCAAAGGCATTCGCGACGAGCTGCTGGCCCGTGGCGCCGACAAGATCACGCTCTTCGGCGCGCGCGACAGCGAGGTCTGGGTCGAGATCGATCAGGCCACACTGCTCGAGCTCGATCTCACCCTGGACGACGTGGCGCGCGCGGTCGAGGCGAGCAGCGAGGACCTTCCGTCAGGCGATACCAGCGGCGCGGCCGAGCTGCAGATCCGAAGCCTCGGCAGCGGTCGCGATCCCGCCTCGCTGCGCGATATCGAGGTTCGTGCCACCGGCGGGGGACAGAAGCTCCTGCTCGGCGACATCGCCACCGTGCGCGATGCGGCGGAGGAGGGAGCGCCGATCGCCCTGCTCGACGGCATGCCGGCCATCGAGCTGCATATCCAGCGGGCGGTCGGCAACGACGCCTTGGAGATCGCCAAGATCGTCAACGAGGCCGTGGCCGAGCTGCGCCCGACCCTGCCCGCGAGCCTGCGTATCGAGCAGTTCGACCTCAACGCCAACCTGATCCAGGAGCGCATCAATCTCTTGCTGCGCAACGGTCTCGGCGGCTTGGTGCTCGTCGTCGGGGTATTGTTCCTCTTCCTCAACGGCGGCGTGGCGCTGTGGGTCGCCATCGGCATTCCGGTATCGGTCATGGCCGCCATCGCCGTGATGTTGGCGACCGGGCAGTCCATCAACATGGTGAGCCTGTTCGCCCTGATCATGATGATCGGCATCATCGTCGACGACGCAATCGTGGTCGGCGAGCACGCCATGGCACGCCGGCTCGGCGGTGCCGACAATCTGGGAGCTGCCGAAAGCGGTGCACGGCGCATGCTGGCCCCGGTCATGGCGGCCTCGCTCACGACCATGGCGGCTTTCGTGCCTGTGGCCATAATTTCCGGCATCATCGGCGAGATCCTGCGCGCCATCCCGCTTGTTGTCGTCGCGGTGCTCATCGCCAGCCTGATCGAGTGTTTTCTCGTTCTGCCAGGCCACCTGCGCGGCGCCTTGGTCGCCAATCCGGAGGAGTCCTCGCGCTTCCGCCGTGGTTTCAATGCGGCATTCGATCGCTTTCGCGACGGTCCCTTCCGTCGCTTCGTCGACTTTTGCGTCGAATGGCGTTGGGCGACCATCGCCGCAACCTTTGGCGCTCTTATCCTCTGCGTCGGTTTGGTGGTCGGCGGGCGGGTGCAGTTTGTCTTCTTCCCCTCGCCGGAAGGCGATGTGGTCTACGCCAATTTCGGTTTTGTGCCGGGCACGCCGCGGGAGCATGCGGAGGCCATGGTCGGCGAGCTGGAACGGTCCCTCGCTGCGGCGGACGAGGGGCTCGGCGGCAATGTCGTCCGCTTCGGCCTTGCGAAGATCGGCTTGCCCGTGGGCGCGCAGGACGCCGCACAATATGCCAAGGGCGATCACATTGGTGGCATGGTGGTCGAACTGGTGCCGTCCGAGCGGCGCGATGTGCGCACGGGAGATTTCATCACCGCGTGGCGCAGCGGCATTACGGACCAGCCCGGTCTCGAAAGTCTCACCATCCGCGAGCGCCAGGGCGGGCCGCCGGGACGCGATCTCGATATCAGAGTCTCGGGTGGCGATGCCGCTGCCCTGAAGGGCGCGGCCCTTGCCCTGCGAGAAAGGCTCGCCGCCTTCGCCGGTGTCAGCGATGTGGCGGACAACCTGCCCTGGGGCAAGGAGGAACTGGTTCTCGAGGTCACGCCGCGCGGTCGCGCGCTTGGCTTCACAAGCGAATCCGTAGGCCGCCAGGTGCGCCATGCCTTCGAAGGCGCCATTGCCCGCCGCTTCGCCCGCGGCGACGAGGAGGTGCTGGTGCGGGTGCAGCTGCCGCGCGGCGCCATCACGGCGGAGACCCTGCGCGGGTTCTACCTGCGCAGTCCCGACGGCAACGAGGTGCCGTTGAGCCAAGTCGTCAGTCTGCGCGTCGACCAGGGCGTCGCCATCGTCCGGCGCGAGGACGGAATGCGCGAGGTCGCGGTGACGGCAGAGGTGGATGAGGCGGTTACCAATGCGGCCGATCTGGTGGCCGCGCTCGAGGCCGATGTGATGCCGGCGTTCGCCGAGGCCCATGCCGTCGACACCCGTTTCGCCGGCAAGGCCGAGGAGCAGGCGGAAACGCTCGCCGATATGCGTCTTGGTGCACTGTCGGGCCTGGCCGCCATCTACATCATTCTGGCCTGGGTGTTCGCCAGCTATTCACGGCCCGTCGTGGTCATGGCGATCATTCCCTTTGCCGCCGTTGGCGCTATTCTTGGGCATTACCTGCTCGGCTACGACGTGACCATTCTCAGCCTCATCGGCCTGCTGGGCGTCTCCGGCATCGTGGTCAACGACTCGATCATTCTGGTGACCACCATCGACGAGCGCTTGCGCAGCGGCGAACCCTTGCGCCAGGCCATCGTCAATGGGGCAGGCGATCGCCTGCGTGCCGTCATCTTGACCTCACTGACCACCATTGGCGGGCTGCTGCCGCTGCTGTCCGAGACCAGCCTGCAGGCACAGTTCCTCAAGCCGATGGCCTTGACCATCGTATTCGGCCTGCTGGCGACCACGGTGCTGGTGCTCATCGTGGTGCCGGCGCTGATCGCCATCCAGCACGATTTGCGCTGGCGGCGGGAGCCGCAGCCGCCGGTGAGGACGCAGCGGCTGGAGGCTGCCGAATAGTCGCGCTTGCCCGCGACTTGTCGCGGGTGATAGAGCTGTGCTCACAAATTTTCGAGACGGAGAGAAACGATGGCGCTCGACCGGGCGACGGTGGCCCATATTGCGAAATTGGCGCGTATCCGCGTCGCCGACGAGGAACTCGACCACTTGGCGGGCGAGCTCAACAACATTCTGGGTTGGGTCGAGCAGTTGTCGGAGGTCGATGTCGAAGGCGTCGAGCCCATGACCAGCGTGGTCGACGTGGCGCTCCCGGCGCGCCAGGACGTGGTGACCGACGGCGGCTATGCCGAGCGCGTGACGGCGAACGCGCCCCATAGCGAAGACGGCTTTTTCCTCGTGCCGAAGGTGATCGAATAATGGCGCTCGTCGGTCTCGGTCTTGCGGAGATGCGCGATGGTCTTGCCGCTGGCGACATGTCGGCGACGGAACTCGTGGGCGCCCATGTGGAGGCTGCGGAGGCGGCGAAGCCCCTCAACGCCTATGTCACGCCCATGGCGGAGCAGGCCATGGCGGCGGCGGAACAGGCGGATGCGCGGCGTTCGGCCGGAGAGGCGCTGCCTCTCGATGGCGTGCCCGTGGCGATCAAGGATCTGTTCTGCACCGAAGGTGTGGCAACCGCGGCGGCATCGCACATTCTCGACGGTTTCGTGCCGCCCTATGAATCGACCGTGACTGCCAATCTTGCGGCGGCCGGCGCCATCGGCATCGGGAAGACCAATCTCGACGAGTTCGCCATGGGCTCGTCCAACACCACGAGCCATCATGGCCCGGTGGAGAATCCCTGGCGGCGCGCGGACGACAACCGGCCCCTGGTTCCCGGCGGCAGCTCGGGCGGCTCAGCGGCC
The DNA here is from genome assembly GCA_964555535.1 of uncultured Rhodospirillaceae bacterium. Taxonomy (GTDB): domain Bacteria; phylum Pseudomonadota; class Alphaproteobacteria; order UBA7887; family UBA7887; genus UBA7887. Next base: position 805 of record CAZKTK010000175.1, on the reverse strand, counting down.
GTGGTCGCGGCGCGGGCGGTGCCCATGGCGCTGGGCACGGACACCGGCGGCTCGATCCGCCAGCCGGCGGCGTTCTGCGGCGTCGTCGGTCTCAAACCCACATATGGGCGCTGCTCGCGCTGGGGCATCATCGCCTTTGCCAGCTCCCTCGACCAGGCCGGGCCGATAACGCGCAGCGTGCGCGATGCGGCGATTACCCTCGGTGCCATCGCCGGCTACGACCCGAAGGATTCGACATCGGTCGACCGTCCCGTTCCCGATTACGAGGCGGCGCTCGGCGGCGACATCAAGGGCCTCAGGATCGGTGTGCCGAAGGAGTATCGCGTCGACGGCATGGCGGACGAGATCGACGGCCTCTGGCAACAGGGCATAGACTGGCTGCGCGATGCCGGAGCGGAGATCGTCGACATCTCCCTGCCGCACACCAAATATGCCCTGCCGGCCTATTACATCATCGCACCCGCGGAGGCATCGTCCAACTTGGCCCGCTATGACGGCGTCAAATACGGCCTCCGCGTCGAGGGCGAGGATCTCATCGACCAGTATGAGCGGACGCGCGGCGAGGGCTTCGGGGCGGAGGTGCGCCGGCGTATCCTCATTGGCACCTATGTGCTCTCGGCCGGTTACTACGATGCCTATTACTTGCGCGCGCAACGGGTGCGCAGCCTGATCGCCCGCGATTTCACGGAAGCGTTCGGCAAGGTCGATCTGATTTTGACGCCGACCACGCCGTTCACCGCCTTCGCCATCGGCGAGAAGGCCGACGATCCGCTGGCCATGTATCTCAACGACGTGTTCACGGTGC
>CAZKTK010000174.1:0-6704 GCA_964555535.1 uncultured Rhodospirillaceae bacterium | reverse complement strand
ATCGCGCGCCAGGATATTCCGGCGCAGGAAGTCGAAGCGCTGACCGAGCGCTTCCAGGGCATCGTATCCGAGCTTGGCGGCGAAATCGCCCGGCGCGAATATTGGGGCCTCAAGAGTCTGGCCTATCGCATCAAGAAGAATCGCAAGGGCCATTACACCATGCTCCAGATGGATGCGCCCGCGGCGGCCATCCAGGAAATGGAGCGCAACATGCGCATCAGCGAAGATGTGCTGCGGTACATGACCGTCCGCATCGACGCGATCGACGAGGAGCCCTCGGCGATGATGCAGACGCGCTCAGCACGCGAGGAACGCCGGCGCGAGGAGCGCCGCTCACGCGCGGCGAGCGAGGAGCCGGCGAAGACCGAAGGCGACGGAGACGCGAAAGCGGACGACGCTGCCGAAAAGACAGAAAGCGAGGCATAGACGATGGCCCAGCAAGGCTCAGGCTCGCGGCGGGTGCCGCTGCCCCGCCGTCCCTTCTTCCGGCGCCGCAAGACCTGCCCCTTCTCGGGGCCGGGCGCGCCGAAGATCGACTATCGCGATATCAAGACGCTGCAGCGCTTCATTTCCGAGCGCGGCAAGATCGTGCCTAGCCGCATTACTGTGGTCTCGGCGCCCAAGCAACGGCGGCTGGCTCAGGCCATCAAGCGCGCGCGCGAGCTGGCGCTGCTGCCGTACTTGGTAAAGTAATCCGGGGCGAGGACGCACGGCCATGGAAGTTATCCTGCTCGAACGCATCGAAAAGCTGGGCCAGATGGGCGATCTGGTGACAGTCAAGAACGGCTACGCGCGTAACTACCTGCTGCCGCAGGCCAAGGCGTTGCGGGCCACGGCTGCGAACCGCGAGCGTTTCGAGACGCAGCGGGTCCAGCTCGAGGCCAGCAATCTCGAAGCCCGCAAGGAGGCCGAGAACATCGCCGAGCGCATGGAAGGCCTTTCGGTGGTGATGGTGCGCCAGGCCGGCGATACCGGTCAGCTCTATGGCTCGGTCAATGCACGCGACATCGCAGCCGGGGTGACGGAAGCCGGATTCACGGTCGGTCGCCGCCAGGTGCGCCTCGATACCGTCATCAAGACGCTTGGCCTGCACGAAGCGCGCGTCGCCCTGCATCCGGAGGTGAGCGTGACCGTCACGGTCAACGCCGCCCGCTCCGAGGAAGAAGCCAAGCTCCAGGCCGAGGGCATCGACGTCACCGCCATGGATGACGACGTGGCCGAGGACGAGGGCGATGAGGATCTGGCGGCTGTCTTCGACGAAGAGGCCCAGCCCGAGGTTGCGGCCGAGGGCGAAGGCGATGCCGGCGGCGAAGAGGAAGAACCCGCCGCCTAAGGCGATTTTGCGCAACCCGCAGGCTCCCGTATACTAAAGGCCGAACTGAGGCGAGGCGCTACAAAGGGCGTCGATCGAACGGTTTGGCGCCCTATGCGCCCTCGGCGGAGGGCGGCTATGTTGGTGGAAGCGTTTTTCACCAGGCTTATCCGGTGCGGCCGGCTGACGGTACACACCGCGGATGGGCGCAGCGGCGTTTACGGCAGCGAGCCCGGACCGGAAGTGACGATACGCCTGCACACGGCGGCGGCGGGCCGGCGCATCGTGCGCAATCCCAGCCTGGGCGCCGCCGAATCCTATATGGACGGCGCCCTGAGCATCGAGGGCGGCGAGCTTTACGATTTTCTCGACATTGCGGCACTGAACATCGGGCGCGGCCATCTGCCCCACATCTACACGCGCATCAAGGACCTGGGCCTGTGGACGCGGCGCTTCATGCAGCACAATTCACCGCTGCGCGCCCGCCGCAACGTCGCCCATCACTACGACCTGTCGGATTCGCTCTATGAGCTGTTCCTCGATCCTCGTCGGCAATATTCCTGCGCCTATTTCCGCGACAGCGGTCAAAGCCTCGAGGCAGCGCAGCTCGCCAAGATGCGGCTGATTGCAAGCAAACTCATGCTGGCGCCGGGACAGAGTGTCCTCGATATCGGCTGCGGTTGGGGTGGCCTGGCGGCATTTCTCGCCCGCGAAGAGGATGTCCACGTGCGCGGCCTGACATTGTCCGACGAACAGCACCGCTATGCGCAGGCCGCGGCACGCCAGGCGGGCCTCGACGACCGCCTGAGCTTCGCGCTGGAAGACTATCGATACGATGGCGGCCTTTATGACCGCATTGTCTCGGTCGGCATGTTCGAGCATGTCGGCATCGACTATTACGGCGAATATTTCGCCAAGCTGCACGATCTGCTTTCGCCCGACGGCGTGGCGCTGCTGCATACCATCGGCCGAGTCGACGGACCCGGCATCACCGACAGCTTCATCCGCAAATACATCTTTCCCGGCGGCTACATTCCGGCCCTGTCGGAAGTGGTGACCGCCATTGAGCGCTCCGATCTGATCATCACCGATGTCGAGGTGCTGCGGCTCCACTATGCCGAGACCCTGCGCCAATGGCGGCGCAACTTTCTGGCCAATCGTGAGCGTGCCATGGCACTCTACGACGACAGGTTTTGCCGAATGTGGGAGTTCTACTTGGCAGGTTCCGAGGTTTCGTTCCGTCACCTCGGCATGGTGGTCTACCAAATTCAGCTGGCGCGCCGTCAGGACGCGGTGCCCTTGACGCGCGACTATCTGCATGATGGCGGAGCCGCAGCAGCGACCATGGCATGGCCGCCGAGTAGCCCTTGAGCGTACGCCATGTCACGGTCGTCGGGGCCGGTATCGTCGGGACCTGCTGTGCGCTCAGGCTCCGCCTCGATGGCTATGCGGTAACGCTCATCGACGAGCGCGAGCCAGGCACCGCGACCTCGTTCGGCAATGCCGGCATCATCTCAACCGGCTCCATCATGCCCTATGCCACGCCCGGCCTGTGGAAGGCGGCGCCGGGCATGCTGCTCGATCCGCTGAGCCCGCTCATGCTGTCCTGGCGATACCTGCCGCGCGCCGCACCGTGGCTGTTGCGCTATTTGGCAGAGGGCCGGACCTCCCGCGCCCATGCGGTCGCGGCTGAAATGGCGCCCCTGACCACCGCCGCCTACGAAGCGCATCGCGATCTGATGGCGTCCGGCGATATCGAACAGGAGTTGATTCGCCAGGACGGCTATCTGCATGTCTGGCGCGAGGCCGACGGCTTCGAGCAGGCCGCGCTGCAGCGTTCCCTGATGGCCGAGCACGGCATCGCCTGCGAGGTGCTGGACGGCGACGGCATCGCCGCGTTGGAGCCGGGCTTGGCGCGCGATTTTCGCTATGGGTTTCATGTGAAGAAGGGCGGCTTCGCGGTCGAGCCCGTGGCGCTGACCCAGGCCTATGCTGCGGCGTTCGAGGCCCGCGGCGGCGCTATCTTGCGCGAGCGCGTCACTGGCTTCGAGATGGCGGGGCAGGGCCCGCGCATGCTGGTGACCGATTCGGGGAAGCATGCGCTTGACCTGCTGCTGCTTGCCGCCGGTGCCTGGTCGCGGCCCTTGCTCAGGCAACTTGGGCTCGATGCGCCGTTGGAGAGCGAGCGCGGCTATCACTTGAGCTTGCGCGCAGGCGACGGAATCGCCTTGCGCCGTCCGGTCGTCGTCGGCAAGCCACGCCATACCCTGGCGCCGATGCGCGACGGCCTGCGCATCACCACGGGCGCCGAGTTTGCTGGCCTCGACGCCCCGCCCAACTACCGCCGCATCCGCCGCCTGGTCGCCGATGCCAACAGATCCCTGCCGGGGCTTGGCGAAACCATTGAGCGCGAATGGATGGGGCACCGGCCCGTGCTCTGGGATTCCAAGCCCGCTATCGGCCGCTCTCCGCATCACGACACGGTCTTCTACGCTTTCGCCCACGGCCACCTGGGCCTTACCCTGAGCGCCATCACCGGCCGATTGATCGCCGACCTGATGGGCGGGCAGTCGCCAGTACTGGCGCCATTCTCGCTGGAACGATTTTAGTTTTCCCCGCCTTTCTCGTTTACCCACAGCATTGATCGTTTTGTGCAGTGGGCGAGTGGAGTAAGACTGGAGGCATGGATCCACTTCCCTTCTCTGGCCCCGACGACGAGCCCCAAGGCGGCTCGGACGCGCTTGGCGCGCGCAGCCTGCCGCAGAATGTCGAGGCGGAGCAGGCGTTGCTCGGCGCGCTGCTGATCGACAATGCGGCTTACGATCCGGTTTCGGTGTTCCTCGAACCGGAGCATTTCTATGTGCCGGTGCATGCGCGCATCTACGAAGCGGCGCGCGATCTCATCATCCGCGGCCAAATCGCCAACCCCGTTACCTTGAAGTCCTATTTCGAGGCGGACGAGGCGCTTGCCGACATCGGCGGCACGCAGTATCTCGCGCGCCTTGCCGGCGCCGCGGCAAGCATCATCAACGCCCGCGACTACGGCCAGGTGATTCGCGACCTCAGTGTGCGGCGCAGTCTCATCCATATCGGCGAGGACGTGGTCAACGTCGCCTACGACCCCCGCGTGGAGGACAGCGCCGGCTCGCTGATCGAGACCGCCGAATCGCGCCTTTACGAATTGGCCGAGACCGGTCGCGACGAAGGCGGTTTCAAATCCTTCTCCACTGCCCTGACCGAAGCGGTGGCGAGCGCCGAGGCCGCATACAAACGCGACGGCCAGCTCTCGGGCGTTGCCACGGGCCTGATCGACCTCGACAACCTGCTCGGCGGCCTGCATCCATCGGACCTGCTGATCCTTGCCGGGCGGCCGTCCATGGGCAAGACGGCGCTGGCCACCAATATCGCCTTCCATGCCGCCAAGGCCTATCGAGCCGAGCCTGATGCGAGCGGCCAGCTGCAGCCCGTCGATGGCGCCGTGGTCGGTTTCTTTTCGCTGGAAATGTCGGCCGAGCAACTGGCCGGGCGAATTCTGGCCGAGGCCTCTGGCATCCGCTCGGACCATATTCGCCGCGGCAACATGTCGAACGACGAGTTCATGCAGCTGGTCAAGGCCAGCCGCGAGGTCTCCTCCGCGCCCATGTTCATCGACGACACGCCGGCGCTCAGTGTCGCCGCGCTGCGCACGCGGGCGCGCCGCCTCAAGCGCACCCACGGCCTGTCGCTGCTGGTGATCGACTATCTGCAGCTCATGCGGCCGAATCGGCGCCATGACAACCGCGTGCAGGAGATATCCGAGATCACCCAGGGCCTGAAGGCATTGGCAAAGGAGCTCGACTTGCCGGTGATTGCGCTCTCCCAGCTCAGCCGCGCGGTGGAGCAGCGCGAGGACAAGCGGCCGCAGCTTTCGGACCTGCGTGAATCGGGCACCATCGAGCAGGACTCAGACGTGGTCATGTTCGTCTATCGCGACGAATATTATCTCGAACGCGCCGAACCCCAGCAGCGCCAGGAGGAATCGCGCGAGCGTTTCGATCAGCGTTATGATTCCTGGCAGCAACGCTTTGAGTCCGCCAAGGGGCTTGCGGACGTGATCATCGCCAAACAGCGCCATGGACCGATCGGCAATGTCAAGCTGCGCTTCGAGGCCGAAACCACCAGCTTCGCAAGCTATGCCCAGGACGCCCGACTGCCGGAGCAGACCTTGTGACAACAGGCGGTGAAACGCCTGCCGATGCCCGACTAATCATTGATCTGGCGGCGATCCGCCGCAACTGGCTGGAAATTCGCAACAGGATTCCAGCCGGCGCACGCGCAGGTGCCGTGGTCAAGGCCGACGCCTATGGTCTCGGCATGGCACAGATCGCGCCATTGCTGGCCGCTGCGGGCTGCAAGGACTTCTTCGTTGCCACGCTCGACGAGGGCGTCGGCTTGCGCGGCATCTTGCCCGAGGCGGACATCACCGTCCTCAATGGTTGTCCCGCCGGCAGCGAGGCGGACCTCGTTGCGGCGAACCTGCGGCCGGCGCTGAACGATCTCGGCGCCATCGAGCGCTGGCGCGAGCAGGCCCGCCGGACAGAGACGGCGCTGCCGGCCGTCATTCATCTCGACACGGGCATGGCCCGGCTCGGCCTCTCGCCGGGCGAGGTCGCGAGGCTCGCGGAAGAACCCGACCGTCTTGCCGGGCTCGCCCCGAGCCTCGTCATGAGTCATCTCGCCTGCGCCGACGAGGCCCAGCATCCCATGAACGGCGAGCAGCTCGCACGATTTCGCACCTTGCGCCAAAGTCTGCCGGCCATGCCCGCCAGCTTGGCCGCGTCGTCGGGGGTCTTTCTCGGGCCCGACTATGCGTTCGACCTGGTCCGCCCCGGCGCCGCGCTCTATGGCATCAACCCGACGCCCTGGGCGGTCAATCCCATGGTCCAGGTGTTGCACCTCAAGGCCCGAATCGTAGCCTTGCGCGAGATTGACGCGCCCTTGAGCGTTGGCTACGGTGCCACGTATCGCGCCTCCGGCAAGACCCGGATCGCGACAGTTCCGATCGGCTACGCGGACGGCTATCCGCGAGCCCTTGGCAACCAGGCGAGCGGGTATCTCGCCAATGGCGACGCATCGTCGCCGCCTTTGCCGGTGGTGGGCCGGGTATCTATGGATCTTGTCACGTTGGATGTTAGCGCAGTGCCGCCGGACCAAGTCGGGATCGGCACGGTGATCACCCTGATCGGGCCTCATTGCACGCTGGATACGCTTGCCGCCGAATCCGGAACCATCGGTTACGAACTGTTGGTCAGGCTGGGGCGCCGCGTGCCACGCAGCTATATCGCCGAGGCTATCGCGTGAACCCGCTGGCACTGATCGGCCGTGTCTTCCTCGCCTTCATGGCGACGACGGG
>CAZKTK010000173.1:0-6717 GCA_964555535.1 uncultured Rhodospirillaceae bacterium | reverse complement strand
GCACACGCCCGTAAGCGACCTCGCCGGTGGCGCGATCGACGACTTTGGTCGAGGCGCCGAGGAAGACCCCCATGGACAGCACCGCGCCTTCCTCCACCACCACGCCCTCGGCGACCTCGCTGCGGGCACCGATGAAGCAGTTGTCCTCAATGATCACCGGACCCGCCTGTAAGGGCTCGAGCACACCGCCGATGCCGACACCGCCCGAGATGTGACAATCGGAGCCGATCTGCGCACAGCTGCCCACCGTGGCCCAGGTGTCGATCATGGTGCCGCTGCCGACATGGGCGCCGAGATTGACGAAGCTCGGCATGAGCACGGCACCGGGCGCGATATAGGCGGAGTGCCGCACGACACAGCCGGGCACCGCGCGAAAACCCGCTGACGAGAAGTCATCAGCGCCCATACCCGCGAACTTCGAAGGCACCTTGTCCCACCAGTTCGCGTCGCCGGGCGCGCCCGAGATCGTTTCCATCGGATTGAGGCGAAACGAAAGCAGCACCGCCTTCTTGAGCCATTGATTGACCTGCCAATCGCCGCCCTGTTTCTCGGCAACGCGGAAGACGCCCTTGTCGAGACCGTCTAGTGCCGCCACGACGGCATCGCGGACCGGCCCCGACGTCGACTGGTCGATGGTATCGCGGTCTTCCCACGCGGCTTCGATGACGTTTTCCAACGCGCTTGCATCCATGAATGTCTCTCCCTGCGGCTTGCGGCGCGCAACCTAGAGCGTTTCAGGGTGAGATGGAACCAGCAAGTCGCTCCGCCTCAAGCCATTGCCCGAGGTCGTCGATGACATGGTCGACATAATCGGGGCCGGTCTCGGATCCCGGCGCTTCGCGCTGGCACAGCCACACGGTGCGCATGCCGAGCGCGGCTGCCGGGGCCAGGTTCGCCACGCTGTCCTCGACGAAGACCGCAGTGGTCGGATCGATATCGAATTCGGCAATGAAACGATCATAGGTCAGGGCTTGGGGCTTCGGCACATAGTCGGCCGCAATGATGTCGAAAATGCCGGCAAACAATGGCGCCAATCCGAGCCGCTCCAGCACCTGCAATGCATGCTTGCGCGAGCCGTTGGTGAATACGTATCGCCGGCCCGGCAGTGCCGCCAGCGCCGCCGCTAGCGATGGCACCGCATCGAGTGGCGAGAGATCGATATCGTGCACGTAATCGAGATAGTCCTCGGGCTCAACGCCGTGATTGTCCATCAAGCCGCGCAGGGTGGTGCCGTGTTGGCGATAGTACGTCTTTTGCAATGCGCGCGCGGCTGTTGCGTCCAACGCTAGCAAGGCACTGATATAGGCGCCCATGCGCGAATCGACCTGTGCAAACAACTCGCATTCGGCCGGATATAAGGTATTGTCGAGATCGAAAATCCACGTATCCGTGGGGAAGACGGACATGGATGCCTCGTGCGATGGGGAGTGACAACAGCGTGACCCTGCCCGACCTGCGCAGGCTTCGCAAGACCTACGCGGCGGCGGGCCTGTGACGGCGAGCGAAAGCTGGGCTGTCGAGTCCGCGTCGTCGGCCGCGCTGGCCGCGCTGGTGGTGGCGCATCCCGGCGCGGCGCTCCTGCTCGACGCGGAACTGGGCATCGTCGATGCCAATCCCTTGGCGCAGGATCTGATTGCCGCTTTGCAGCGCAGCGCCATGGCGCAGCTCGGCGAGCCGGTGCGCAACGCCCTTGAAAGCGGCTGCGGCGCCAAGGTCACGATAACCCTGCCCCGCGACCTGGGCGGCGCGGTCCTCGAAATTACCTTGCTTCCCGTGCACGGGTCCGAGCGTGCCGCCGACCGCGTGCTTGCCCTGGGCCGTGACAAATCACTCGATCACAATCTGCGCAATGCCCTGGTGGAATCCCGGCAGCGCTACAAGGATCTCGTCGAGTGTTCCGCCGATTTCGCCTGGGAAACAAATGGCACGGGCCAATTTGCCTTCGTCTCGCCGCGCGGCGCCCTGGGTTTCACCCCGGATGACCTTGTCGACCATGACCCGCGCGAGTTTCTCACCCCCGACATGGAGCAGGACCCGGATCGGGTGCTGCCTTTCTTCGCCGACCATCCGACCGAGGACGAGTTGGTATGGATGACCACGGCAGCGGGCAGACCCACCTGCCTCAAGGTCTCCAGCGTGCCGCTGCACGCCGCCGACGGCAGCTGGGACGGCGCCCGCGGCGTCAGCCAGGATATCACCGCATCGCGAGCCAAGGAGCTGCTGCTCGAGATTGCCCAGCGCCGGGAGCGCGCCCTGGGCGCGGTCGTGACCGCCATGCGCAACGAGCCCGAGCCGCATGCCATGTTGGCGGCGGCTACCCAGAGCATTGCCGAGACGCTGGAGCTCGCCGGCTGCTGGATATTGCGGCACGGCGATACGGGTGCCGTGGCACCGGCCAGCGCCTTTCCCGAGGGCAGCGAGCCGCCATCCGACGCCCTCGATTGTCTTGCCGAGTTTGCCACGGCGGCCGACTCCGCAAGCCATGGCACCAGAGAGGTTGCCGACCTGCTTCTCGCCCCTTCCCACTATGCCCAGGAGATCAACGGCGGCGTCGCCATCCGCCGGGCGGCAGGCGAAGCGTGGAGCGACGACGACCGGGACTTGCTGCAGGGACTCGCCGGGCATGTGGGCATCGCGTTGGAACAGGTGAGCTCCCAGGAAAAGCTGCAAGCCCTGTCCCGCACCGACCCGCTGACCGGATTGCTCAACCGCCGCGCCTTCATGGACGAAGCGACACGGCGCCTCAGCCATTGCCGCCGCAACGACCGACCCGGCGCGATCCTCTATATCGACTTCGACAACTTCAAGGCCCTGAACGATGAGCACGGCCACGCCGCGGGCGACAGCGCCCTCATCGCAGTCACCGGCATGATCGCCGAAAGCAGCCGGACCAGCGATGTGGTCGCGCGCGTCGGCGGCGACGAGATGCAAGTCTGGTTGGACGAAACCGGAGAAGCCGGCGCCAAGGTCAAGGCGCAGGCGCTTATCGACGGCTTGCCCGGTCTGACGGACGTGCCGATCGTGCCGGACCGCCCCTTCGGTCTGTCGATCGGTATTGCGGCATTCGATCCGGCCTCCTCCGACACGCTGGAGACCTTGGTGGAGCGCGCGGACGCCGCCATGTATGATGCCAAGAGCCGCCGCGGAAAATCCTGTTATGCGATAGCGCCCACGGCGGCGGCGGAGAGCGAGCCATGACGGCCGAGCGGGAGATGGGAGTGGACAGCGACAACGCCGATGTCGGCGAGCTGGCCTACGAACAGGCCAAGCAGCTTGCCCGCGATCGTGATGCCAAGGTGCGCGAGAGGCTTGCCCGGCGCACCGACGTGGCACCGGAGATCCTCTACTACCTGGCCGAAGACGACGATCTGGACGTGCGTCGTGCCATCGCCGGCAACAAGGCGGCGCCGCGACAGGCCGACCTTCTGCTGGTTGCCGATCCGAGCCAGGACGTGCGCATCGACCTTGCCCGCAAGATCGGCGAGCTGACGCCCGAACTCAGTCTCGGCGAACGCAACCGCCTGAGCGCCCTGGCCGGCACCGCATTGCGTGAGCTGGCTAACGATGCGCTGCCGGAAATCCGCAGCATCATTGCGGAATCCATCAAGGACATGGATTCCGCGCCACACGACTTGGTGCGCCAGCTTGCCCACGATGTGGAGCTTGTGGTGGCGGCGCCAATCCTCGAATACTCACCGCTGCTGACCGATGACGATCTGCTGGAGATCATAAACAGCGATCCGGTGCAGGGCGGCCTGTCGGCGATCTCGCGCCGGGCCAACCTGCCCGAAACCGTGAGCGACGCGGTCGCGGCGACCGACGACGAGGAGGCCATCACCCACTTGCTGGGGAACCAAAGCGCGCAAATCCGCGAGGAGACGCTCGATGCGCTGATCGACCAGGCGCAGGGCCACGAACCCTGGCACCGGCCACTTGCAGCCCGGCCCAACCTGTCCGCCAAAGCGGTGGGCAATATCGCCCGGCTGGTCTCGGCCGCGGTGCTGCGCGAGATGGAACAGAGCAACCGGCTATCGCCGGAAATGGCGCGCGTGGTCGCAAGCAAGGTGGAGTCGAAGATCGAAGACAACGCCTCGAATTCACAACCCGCCAAAATCGATATCACGCTTATCGGTGCCGAAGCGGCCAAACAGGCCTTCGAACAGGACGCTATCGACGCGACACTGTTTCAGCGCTTCATCGCGCGCAACGACATTCTCTTCGTCAAGCATGCCATGGCCCTGCTGACCGACACGACGCCGCTGACGGTGGGGCGAATTCTCGGCGGGCGTAACGGCGAGGCCATCGTCGCGCTGACCTGGCGATCGGGATTGCCGATGCCGGTCGCGTCCGAACTCCAAGCCAAGGTGGCGCGCCTCAGCCAAAGCGCCATCGTCAAGGCCGGGCCTGACGAGAGCTATCCGATGAGCGACACGCAGATGACGCGCATTCTTTCCGAATTCCTGGACTGACGCCCCTCAACCCGCCGCCGGACTGATCATGGTGCCGACGCCGTGGGCGGTGAAGATTTCCAATAGCAGCACGTGGGGGATGCGGCCGTCGAGGATATGGGCCGCTTCGACCGCGTCGGCAACCGCATCGATGCAGGTCTCTATCTTCGGCACCATGCCGCCGGAGACCGTGCCGTCTTCGATGCGCGCGCGCGCACTCTCGGGCGTCAGGCGTGGGATCAGCGTGCCCTCCTGGTCAAGAACGCCGGCAACATCGGTCAACATCAGCAGTTTCGTCGCACCCAGCGCATTGGCGATGGCGCCCGCCGCGGTATCGCCGTTGATATTGTAGGTCTCGCCATCCGCACCGATCCCGATCGGTGCGATAACCGGGATGATGTCCGTCGCGGTCAGGCGCTCGAGCACCTTGGTGTCCACGCTCTCCGGCTCGCCGACAAAGCCCAGATCGAGAACCTTCTCTATCTGCGATTCCGGGTCGCGGTGGGTGCGTCGCAGACGGCGGGCGCGCAGCAGATGCCCATCCTTGCCGCTGAGGCCGAGAGCGCTGCCGCCGGCGGCCGTGATATCAGCCGCAATTTGCTTGTTGATGCTGCCGGCAAGTACCATTTCGACGATCTCCACCGTCGCCGCATCGGTGATGCGCAGGCCTTGCACGAACTGGCTCTCTATCTTGAGGCGCTCCAGCATGCGCCCGATCTGCGGCCCGCCGCCATGCACCACCACAGGCGAAATGCCTACCTGCTTGAGCAACACCACATCGCGGGCGAACCGTTGCGCGAGCGTCTCATCGCCCATGGCGTGGCCGCCGAATTTGATGACGAAGGTCTTGCCCGTGAAGCGCCGCATATAAGGCAGGGCTTCGGACAGGGTAGCCGCGGTCTGCAACCGCGCTTCGAGCGGATCGGTATCGGTCATGACGCCAAATTAGAGCCTTATCGGCATGGAGGGAACCGGCTTAGGACAGATAGGGCTCGGCAAGCTTGTCCGGAGGCGGATCGGCCAGTGTGGCCAGCTCCGCGCGCAAGCCCTCGATGCCGAGGCCGGCCCGGGCGCTGGTGGCAATCGCCTGCGGATAAAGCGCCGGATGACGGCTGGCGAGATCCCGCACGATTCCATTCGCCATGGCCGCGGCCTTTTCCGGGCCAGGCTTGTCGCATTTGGTCAGCACCACCTGGTATACGACGGCGGCTTCGTCCAGCAGGGCCATGACATCCTCGTCCGCGGGTTTCGGCCCGTGGCGGGAATCGATCAAAAGGCACACTCGGCGCAAGCCGCCGCGACCGCGCAGAAAGCTCCGCACCAGTCCGGTCCAGGCCTTGATCTCGCCCTTCGCCGCCCGGGCATAGCCATAGCCGGGCAGGTCCACCAGCATCAGTCTGCCGCCGAGGTCGAAAAAGTTGATCTGGCGCGTCCGCCCCGGCGTCGACGATACCCGGGCCAGCGTGCGCCTTCCTGTGAGCGCGTTGACCAGGCTCGACTTGCCCACATTGGAGCGCCCGGCAAAGGCCACTTCGGGCAGGCTCGGCGGGGGCAGCTGTTCGTCCCTGGCAGCGCCGGCAACGAAATGACAGGCCTGGGCGAACAGGAGCCTGCCGGCTTCCTCGTTCGCGTCCGCCACAGCTATCCCGCCTTGACGCCCATGCGCCGCATGATCAGCCATTGCTGGGCGATGGAGAGCACGTTGTTCCAGGTCCAGTAGATGACCAGGCCGGCGGGGAAGGTGGCGAAAAGGAATACGAAGATCAGCGGCAGCATCATCATGATGCGCGCCTGAATGGGGTCGGGCGGCGTCGGATTGAGCTTCTGCTGCAGGTACATGGTCAGGCCCATGAGCAGCGGCCAGATGCCGAGCGCCAGAAACTCCGGCGGCGAGTACGGCAGCAATCCGAACAGATTGAAGAGGTTGGTGGGATCGGGCGCCGAGAGATCCTTGACCCAGCCGTAGAACGGCGCGTGGCGCATTTCGATCGAGACGAACAACACCTTGTAGAGGGCAAAGAAGACGGGAATCTGCACCACGATGGGCAGGCAGCCGGCCAGGGGATTGGCCTTCTCCCGCTTGTAGAGCGCCATCACCTCCATGTTGAGCTTCTGCTTGTCGTCGCCGAAACGCTCGCGCAGCTCCATCATTTGCGGCTGCAGCTTCTTCAGCTTGCTCATGGCCACATAGGATTTGTTGGCCAGCGGGAAGAACAGCAGCTTGATGAGCACGGTGAGCAGCAAGATGGCCAGGCCGAACTTGCCAAGC
>CAZKTK010000172.1:0-6721 GCA_964555535.1 uncultured Rhodospirillaceae bacterium | reverse complement strand
AGAAGATTTGCCGCACGAAGTTCTCGAACTTGTAGTAGTAGAGCGACAGATCGGCAGGATCGAGTGCCGGGTTCCAGTGCTCTGCCGCGAAGACGCCGAGGCCGAGCAGACCTTCCTGGTTGAAATCGTCATGCAGGAAGTGAGTCTGGTCGTCGAGGATGAACTGGTGCTGCATCGCCGCGGCGCGCTCCACCATCATCTCCGGCGTTGCCGCCTCGGCCTCGCTGACGTCGAAGACGTCCCCGTAGACCTCGTTCATCGCCACGAAAGCGGCGGCCATGCCGCAGCTGGTCTGCAGGAAAGCGCGACGGTCCAGGCCCTGCTTGGCGCCGTGCAGATCAGCCAGCTGACCAAGCCGCTCTTCGACCTGCTTTTGCTGCGGCGTCTGCGGCAGCGGATTGAACTCGCCGTTTGAAATGATCTGCGTCGGCACGGCCGAGCCGAAACCGCTCTGTACGGGCTCCAGGCCCGCTAACTCGCGTTCGCTAAGATAGGTTCCCATTTTTTTATCGTCCTCCCCTATGTCTCGTGTGGTGGCCTCGGATTTCGGGCCGACTAGATAGCCAGTTTGCCAGATGGAACTGTCCGACAACAGTCCCATAAAATCAAGACATACCTCAGAGAAAGGCCGCTAGCGCGTCGAGGACGCGGTCCGGTTGCTCCGCCGGCAGCATGTGGCCGCAATCGGGAATGATCGTCACACGCGAATCAGGGATGTGTTCGGCAAGCGCGCGTCCCGCCCGAGCTGGGGTCATGCGATCATCATCGCCACACAATATCAGGCTCGGGCAGGTCACCGCGGCCGCCGCCGCCGTGCCCTCGTCATAGGCGTTGCAGGCCGTGAAATCCTGCGCCAGCACCGTATCGTCGCCCCGGTCCAGCAGCGACAGGCCGCCGCCCGACATCCAAAGGCCGGGTACGCGCATGCCGCCGATGTGGCTGCGCTGGCCATAGGCGTAGGAAATGATCATGCGCCGTGCGCGCGACGGCGCCTCGCGGGTCGCCGTCAGCAGCCCCTCGCTGACCGGCATGGGTGCACTGGCGCCCACCAAGGCGAGGGCACGCGTGCGGTCCGGCCCCTGGCGTGCCGCCTCCAGTGTCACAAGGGCGCCCATGCTGTGTCCGACCAGCGCCGCCTCGCCGCCGCCGACGGCATCGACGAGCTGCCAGATCCACGCCCCCATGGCGGGGATGCTGTCGAGCCCGGGCCCCTCCGAGCGGCCGTGCCCCGGCAGGTCGAGCGCGAGTACGCCATAACCGTTATAGGCAAAGTAGCGGCTTTGCAGCGCCCAGACCGTGTGATCCATGTTGGCGCCGTGCACGAAGACCACGAGCGGCAGCGTGGCATCGAACGGCTTGCCGCCGGTTGCCGCATGCGCCGTCTTGCTGTCGACCTCGACCTCGATCATGGCTTCAGCTCCTCTGTGAGGCGCGCAGCGCCTGGCCCAAGTCGTCCTTGATATCGTCTGCGTCCTCGAGACCGATCGAGAGCCGCACCAGTTCCTCGCCGATTCCCGCCGCCTTGAGCTCGTCGGCGCTCATCTGCTGGTGGGTGGTGCTGGCCGGATGGATGACCAGGGATTTGGCGTCGCCGACATTGGCGAGGTGCGAGAACAGCCGCAGGCGCTCGATGAACTTGCGCCCGGCCTCGCGACCGCCTTTGATGCCGAAGGAGAATATGGCGCCGCAGCCCTTGGGCAGCAGCCTCTTGGCCAGGGCGTGATCGGGATGCTCCGGCAGCTCGGGATAGGTCACCCAATCGACCGCCTCATGGCCGACGAGATACTCGACCACGCTGCGCGTATTCTCCACATGGCGTGCCATGCGTACCGTAAGCGTTTCCACTCCCATCAGGATGTAGAAGGCGTTCTGCGGGCTCATGCAATAACCGAAGTCGCGCAGGCCCTCGGCGCGGGCGCGCATGATCATCGCCGCCGGGCCGAACTCCTCGGCGAAATCGAGACCGTGATAGCCCTCGTAGGGCTCCGTCAGGGTTGGGAATTCGCCGTCTTCCCAGTCGAAGCGGCCGCCGTCGACGAGCGCGCCACCGATGGCCACGCCGTGGCCGCCGAGGAACTTGGTCGCGGAATGATGGGCGATGTCGGCGCCCATGGTGAGCGGCTGACAGAGATGGGGGGTGGCGAAGGTGTTGTCGATCATGAGCGGCACGCGCGCCGCGTGGGCGATCTCGGCTATGGCCGGAATGTCCATGACCTCAAGGCCCGGATTGCCGAGGGTCTCGCCGAAGATGAGGCGGGTCTCCGGGCGGATCGCGGCCTTGAACGCGGCCGGGTCGCGGGGGTCGACGAAGCTCGTTGTGATTCCGAAACGAGGTAGCGTATGGCAGAGGATATTGTAGCTGCCGCCGTATATCGACTTCGATGCGACGATGTGCCCGCCGGCATCCATCAGGGTCGAGACGGCCAGATGCAGGGCCGCCATGCCGCTTGCCGTGCAAATGCCGCCGACGCCCTTTTCCAGGGCCGCCAGCCGCTCCTCCAGCACCGCCACGGTGGGATTGCTGATGCGCGAATAGAGATGCCCGCCGCGCTCCAGATTGAACATCGAGGCGGCGGTCTCGGTATCGGGGAAGACATAGGACGTGGTCTGGTAGATCGGCACCGCCCGGGCGCCGAATTCCGGATCCGGATGTTGCCCCGCATGCAGGGCGAGGGTGTCGAAGTCGAGGAATTTCGGCTCTGCCATGGCGTTACTCGCTCTTGAAGACTTGTTCGGCCGCCTGGTGGAGGCCTTGCTTCTTCTCAATCTCGGCGCGCACCCGCGCGACCTCGGCTTCGAGCTCTGCAATGTAGTCGTGCAGCGCATCCACCGAGAGGCTGTCCAGCTTGCGCGGCAGGGCGGCTTCTACCGCGCTCGTTCGCGGCGTATCGTCGAAGATGTCCATGGCAATGCTTCCCCTCTCTGCGGGCGAGCTTACGCAATAACAAGCGTGTTGCAATGCGCCCGTGTTCGCGTATCGTCGATTCGATAGAGCGGGAAACGAGGACGAAAGCCGGGGATGGCGGGCCCCGGCCGGAAGGGGATTTTGGGCGACACGGACGATTTTTTTGTGCGCTTCTGGGGCGTGAGGGGCAGCATCGCCTGTCCGGGCCCGGATACGACCCGTTACGGCGGCAATACGTCGTGCCTTGAGGTCTGCTGCGGCGAGCGCATGCTGATTTTCGATGCCGGCACCGGCATCCATGCCCTGGGCTCCGATCTCAAGGGCAAGCGCGGCGTCGGCGGCGACTTCTCCGCCGACCTGTTCTTCAGCCACACCCACTTCGACCACATCTGCGGCTTTCCGTTTTTCTCGCCCGCCTTCGACGAGAGCTGCGAGCTGCGCATCTGGGCCGGGCATCTCATGCCAGAGCGCACCATTCGCGAGGTGCTCATCTATCTGATGATGGATCCGCTCTTTCCGGTGCCGATGGACACCATGCGCGCCCATATCGATTTCCGAGACTTCGGCGCCGGCGAGACCTTGGCGCCGGCACCAGGGGTGAGCGTGCAAACCGCGCCGCTCAACCATCCCAACCGCGCCACCGGCTACCGCATCGACTATCAGGGGCACTCGATCTGCTACGTGACCGATACCGAGCATGTGCCGGACAAGCCGGACCGCAACATTCTCGAGCTCGTCGACGGCGCCGATATCTTCATCTATGACTGCACCTATACGGACGAGGAATTCAAGAACCACCTCGACTGGGGCCATTCCACATGGCAGGAAGGCGCACGCTTGGCGGAGGCTGCGAATGTCGGCACGCTGGTGGTCTTCCATCACGACCCGGATCATGACGACGCCTTCATGGACCAGGTGGCAAGCGACCTAGAGGCGGTACGGCCGGGCTCCATCGTTGCCCGCGAAGGGATGGTGTTACGACCGTGACCACACAGCTGCCCGAGACCATGACCGTCGTGGAGATATCCTCCCACGGCGGACCTGAAGTGCTGGTTCCCGCCGAGCGGCCCCTGCCGCAACCGGGCCATGGCGAGATTCTCATCAAGGTCGCGGCGGCCGGGGTCAACCGGCCGGACCTGATGCAGCGCGCCGGCGCCTATCCGCCGCCGCCCGGCGCCTCTGACCTGCCCGGCCTGGAGGTCGCCGGCGAGGTGGCGGCGCTCGGCCCGGGCGTGGCGGGCCACAAGATTGGCGACAGGGTGTGCGCGTTGACCCCGGGCGGCGGCTATGCCGAGTACTGCCTGACCTTTGTCGATCATGCGCTGCCTTATCCCGACGGTTTCGACGCGGTGTCGGCTGGGGCCCTGCCCGAGACCTTCTTCACGGTCTGGACAAACCTATTCGAGCGCGCCGCCCTGGCGGCCGGGGAAAGCGTGCTGATCCACGGCGGTGCCAGCGGTATCGGCACCACCGCCATCCAGCTTGCCCATGCCTTCGGTGCGCGGGTCTTCGCCACGGCGGGCTCGGCGGAAAAGTGCGCCGCCTGCGAGAAGCTCGGCGCCGAGCGCGCCATCAACTATCGCGACGAGGATTTCGGCGCCGTCGTGGCGGAAGCGACCGCCGGGCGTGGCGTCGATGTGATCCTCGACATGGTGGCCGGACACTACGTGCCGCGCGACCTGGAGGCCCTGGCCGAGGACGGCCGTCTGGTCATCATCGCCTTGCAGGGCGGGGCCAAGGCGGAGGTCGATCTGTTCACCATCATGCGCAAGCGCCTGTGGGTGAGCGGCTCAACCCTGCGCCCGCGCAGCGTCGAGGAGAAGGCCCGCATGGCCGAGGGCTTGCGCGAGAAAGTCTGGCCCTTGCTGTCGGCCGGGCGCGTGCGTCCGGTCATTCATGCCACCTTCCCGCTCGCCGAGGCGGCGAAGGGCCACGCCGTGCTCGAAGCGGGCGATCACATCGGCAAAGTGATTCTGACCGTCTAAGCGCCTTTCGCCGGGCGCCGTCCGGCACTATATACTGCGGTCTGACCCGTACAACGAAAGGAACCGACCCATGGCACAGCCGCTGATGCCGAAGGCAACCGCTGTTTGGCTGGTCGAGAACACGACTTTGACCTTTCAGCAGATCGCCGAGTTCAGCGGTCTGCATTTGTTGGAGGTGCAGGGCATCGCCGATGGTGAAGTGGCCGTGGGTATCGTCGGCCTGGACCCGACCGCCAACGGGCAGCTGACACGCGAGGAGCTCGAGCGTTGCGAGGCCGATGCGCAAGCCAGCCTGGCGCTGCGCGAGGCCGTGGTGCCCGATGCGCCGCGGCGCAAGGGCCCGCGCTATACCCCTGTTTCCAAGCGCGGCGAGCGGCCGGACGCGATCTCCTGGCTGCTCAAATACACCCCGGAGCTGTCGGACGCGCAAATCTGCAAACTGGTCGGCACCACCAAGCCCACCATCGAGGCCGTGCGCAGTCGCAGCCACTGGAACATCAGCAACATCCAGCCGCGCGATCCGGTGCTGCTGGGAATTTGCAGTCAGACCGATCTCGAGGAGCATTTGGTCAAGGCCCGCAAGCGCCGCCCGGATGCGGTGGCGCCGCCGCCCGAGCCCGAGCCCGAGCGCGACCCGGTGGAAGAGGGCACGATCGATCCGGAGTCGCTGTTCAAGACAAGCGACGACGCCGCCTGAGGCCGCGGGCGGACGTGCGGCGATGAGTGACTTGACGGGCCTCGCCGAGCGCGTGGAGCATCTGGCCGAGGCACGGGTGCTGTGCATCGGCGACCTCATGCTCGACCGCTTCATCTATGGCGAGGTCTCGCGCATATCGCCCGAGGCGCCGATCCCGGTCATGCGCGTCGAGCGCGAGCTTGCCATGCTCGGCGGCGCCGGCAATGTGGCGCGAAACCTGATCTCGCTCGGTGCCTCCTGCACCTTTCTCTCGCTGCTCGGGCGCGACACTGTGGGCCGCGAGCTGGCCGCGATGGTCGGTGCCGAGCCGCGCATCGAAGCCTATCTGCTGACCGATCCCGAACGGGTCTCGACCATCAAGAGCCGCTATCTTGCCGCCGGCCAGCAGCTCCTGCGCACGGACCACGAGACCGCGGAGCCGGTCAGCCCCGCCATCGCGGAGGACCTGCAGCGCGCGGCTGTCGATGCCATCGAGGGGCATCAGGCCGTGGTGCTGTCCGATTACGGCAAGGGCGCGCTGTCGACGACCTTGATCGAGGCGGTGATAACGCGTGCCCGCGAGCTCGCGGTGCCCGTTGTCGTCGATCCCAAGGGCGATGACTTCGCCCGGTATCGCGGTGCCAGCGTAATCAGCCCGAACCGCAACGAGCTGGCGGTTGCCGCCCGGCGCGTCGTCGGCGATGACAATGAGGTGGTTGCGGCGGCGCGCGCGTTGCTCGCCGATTGCGGGATCGATTCCGTTCTGGCGACCCGCGGCAGCCAAGGCATGAGCCTGGTCTCTGGCGACAAGGCGGTGCATTTGCCGGCCCGCAGCCAGGACGTGTTCGACGTCTCCGGCGCCGGCGATACGGTCGTGGCCACCTTCGCCGCCGCGGTCGCCTGCGGCCTGCCGGCCGAGGAGGCGGCAAGCCTCGCCAATATTGCTGCCGGCATCGTGGTCGGCAAGGTCGGCACTGCTGTGGTCACGGCGGGCGATCTCGAAGCCGCGTTGCGCCATGGCGATATGCTCGACAGCGAATCGAAAATTCTGGCGGCGGACCGCGCCGATGAACGCCTTGCCCGCTGGCGCCGCCAAGGCAAGCGCATCGGCTTCACCAATGGCTGTTTCGATCTGCTGCATCCGGGCCATGTCTC
>CAZKTK010000171.1:2334-6784 GCA_964555535.1 uncultured Rhodospirillaceae bacterium | reverse complement strand
CTCGACCGTCGGTTCGGAAACCAGCACCGACTGGAAGCGCCGCGCCAGCGCCGCGTCCTTTTCCACATGCTTGCGATATTCGTCGAGGGTGGTGGCGCCGATGCAATGCAAATCGCCCCGCGCCAAGGCCGGCTTAAGCAAATTGGAAGCGTCCATGGCGCCTTCCGCGGCGCCTGCGCCCACCAAGGTATGCAGTTCGTCGATAAACAGGACCACCTCGCCCTCGGCCTCCTGAACCTCCGACAGCAAGGCCTTGAGGCGCTCCTCGAACTCGCCGCGGAACTTCGCGCCGGCGACCATGGCGCCGAGGTCGAGAGACAATAACCGTTTGTTGTGCAAGGACTCGGGCACGTCGCCAGCGACCATGCGATTGGCCAGGCCCTCGACGATGGCCGTCTTGCCAACGCCAGGCTCGCCGATCAGCACGGGATTGTTCTTGGTGCGCCGCGACAGCACCTGGATGGTTCGACGGATCTCCTCGTCGCGCCCGATCACGGGATCGAGCTTGCCGGCGCGCGCCATTTCCGTGATGTCATTGGCATAGCGCTCAAGCGCATCGTAGGATTCCTCGGCGTTTTCCGAATCCGCCTTGCGCCCCTTGCGCAAACGCTCGATGGCAGCCGTCAGCGCCTCGGCTGTGACCCCGGCATCGCCGAGCAGACGCGCCGAGGTGCTGCCCTTGGCCTCGGCCACCGCCTGCAACAGGCGCTCGGCGGTCACGAAACGATCGCCGGCCTGCTCCGCTATGGCGCCGGCGCGCTCCAAGATACGCGCCGTCTCCGGCGCCATATAGAGCTGGCCACCACCACTGCCTTCGACGCGCGGCAGCTTGGCGAGCGCTCCCTCGACGAGTTCCAGCGCCTGCTCGGGCCGGCCGCCGGCTGCGGAAATCAGGTTGGCCGCAAGGCGGTCTTCGTCATCGAGCAGCGCCTTAAGCAGATGCTCGGGCGTCAATTGCTGATGCCCGGCGGCAATCGCCTGGGTCTGTGCGGTAGAGATCAGATTGCGGCTACGTTCGCTGTATCGTTCGAAGTTCATGTCGCTCCCCAGCGGCTGCGGTCCACCGGAGATATAATGTTGTAATTATGCAACACAAGGCCCCCGGGGCAGGGAATCTTTCCCACCTTACATGGTCTTGTGCGGAGGTCGCGGGTGGGTTATCTCTAGCGTCCCGATAGCAGGGGAACACAGCCCAGGGGACCATCGAGAATGCCATACAACGCACAGCAATCGCTCGAGGAGCATCAGGCCACATACAAGGCGTTCATGCGCCTGACCATCTATTCGACCGTGGCCGTGGCCATAACCTTGGCGCTGATGGCGCTGTTCCTGACCTAACGCCTTCTACCCTCGCGGCAATGGGCCGCGGTGCGGGATCATGCAGCACGATCTGCCCTTCGGGGAGTCACGTCGGCGGGCAAAGCGGCCGCCGGCTTCCGTGCGTCGTGACATTCCGGGCAGCCGGCCGGATCTCGCCGGGCGCGGTCCGGTGAGCACAGGGCGTGCCACCGCCGAGGACATCACGCGCGGGGCCGCGCGCCTGCTCAACGATCTCGGCTATCGCAGCCTGACGGAACTGCGCCTTGCCAATGGCCGACGCGTCGATCTCATCGGCCTCGACGGGCGTGGCCGCTTCGCCATCGTCGAAGTCAAATCCGGCCTGCCGGACCTGAGGGCCGACGACAAATGGCCTGACTATCTCGACGCCTGCGACCGTTTCTTCTTCGCCGTCGGCACGGACTTTCCCCTGGCCAAGCTGCCGGAGGAAACGGGCATCATCGTCGCCGACCGTTTCGGTGGCGAGGTCGTGCGCCCCGCCCCGCTTTCGCCCATGGCCACGGCGGCACGCAATCGCCAGACCCTGCTCTTTGCCCACGCCGCGGCAGGACGGCTTTCACGGCTCGATGAAAGCGGGCTATAGTCAGGTCACGCACTGCCGGAAGAGGACGACACCATGATCAAGCCGACACGCCACATCGCAGCCCTGTGCCTTCTTGCGCTCGGGCTCGCCGTCGGCGCGTGCTCGGCCCAGCGCGACGATTTCAATCCCGTGCGCATGATGTGCCCCGGCGACTTCGATCCCAACAGCAACGAGTGCGTCATCCAGACCGGCGAATAGCGTCTTTCCAACCGACCCGAGGCAGGACATGGCAGATCTCAGCGAACGCCTGGCGGCGCTTTACACAGGCGTGGTCTACGACACTCTTTCCGACATGGGGCTAGCGGGACAGGCGCTGCCGCCCGAGATCCAGGCGCTCGATCCGGAACGCACCCTGGCGGGGCCGATCTGGACCCTGGCCGGCCAACGCTCGCCCCATATCAGCCGCGACGATTCGCTCTTGAGCTGGACCGAGTTTCTTTCCGCGGCGCCATCCGGCCATGTGGTGGTCTGCCAGCCCAATGACCGCTCCATCGCACTGATGGGCGAGCTGTCCGCCGAGACCCTGAAATATCGCGGCGTGCTCGGCTATGTGGTGGACGGCAACTGCCGCGATGTGGATTTCATCCTCAAGCTCGGCTTTCCGGTGTTCTGCTCGGGCCGCACGCCGGCGGACATTGCGGGGCGCTGGGCCACCGGCGAGATGGGCACAAGCATCCGCATCGGCCACCTCGATATTCATACCGGCGACTATCTGATCGCCGACAAGGACGGCGCGGTGGTGGTGCCGCAGGCGATTGCCGAGACGGTCATCACCAAGGCCGAGGAGGCCGTGGCGGCGGAAGACAAGGTGCGCGATGCCATACTCTCCGGCACCGACCCGAAGGAAGCCTATCTCAAATTCGGAAAGTTCTAGGAGCCCAGGCCATGGACGACAGACGATCCTTTTCCGTTCTGCAGAGCTTCCGCGTCGATGGCGATGTCGCCATCGTCACCGGCGGCGGCAAGGGGCTCGGCCGCATCGCCTGCCTGGCGCTTGCCGAGGCCGGCGCCAAGGTCGCCGTGCTCGACATGGAGGAAGCCACGGCGCAGCAAACCGTCGGCGAGATCGTCGAGGCCGGCGGCGAGGCGCGCGCCTGGGTCTGCGATGTGACCGACGAGGCGGCCGTCATTCAGGTTTTCGATGCCGTCGCCGATGCCTTCGGCAGCATCGACATTCTCATCAACAATGCGGGTACCGCGCGCCGCGATCCGGCAGAGAGCATGCCGACGGAAACCTGGGACTTCATCATCGCGGTGAACCAGACCGCGGTGTTCGTCTGCTCGCGCGAGGCAGGCAAGCGCATGTTGGAGAAGGGCAAGGGCGCGATCGTCAATATCGCGTCCATCATGGGGCTGTCGGGCGGCGGCTACTATCCCAACCTGCCCTATCACGCGAGCAAGGGCGCGGTGGTCAACATGACGCGCTCGCTCGCCGCCGAATGGGCGCCGCGCGGCGTGCGGGTGAATGCCATAGGCCCGACCTTCACCGAAACTGACCTCACCGTGCCGCTGCGCACCAACAACGCGTCGAAGACCTATGTCGAGGAGCGCACGCCCATGGGCCGCTTCGCCCAGCCGGAGGAGATGGCGGGCGCCATCCTCTATCTCGCAAGCGACGCTGCCTCGGCGGTGACCGGTGTCACCCTACCGGTCGACTGCGGCTGGATGGCGGTGTGAGCAGCTGAACGCGCAATATGAACCTACATTAACTAATTGATATTATTGAATACACGCTAGCTGCGCTTATGGCGCAATCGGATTTGACCAAAAAAATGGCAAATATCGCCTTTCAACGCGAGCCGTCATTTTGAGTTCAATTCCCCAACTATTTGGGTGCCACGTCGAGCACATTGGACAGCGTGTCGACCATCTGCCGGGTTGACCGCCAACATCCCAGCGCCACCGCGATAACCAGGTCGTCGTGCTCGTCGACACCATCAAATGTCGCGTGCCCTGCCTTCGTGAACGCCCGCTGAAACGCCCCCAGCTCCCGCACCAGCGCCTCGGCATCCGGTAGCCCGGTCGCCATGGGAGGGGACAATGTCGCCGAAAGCTGCTCTGATCAGGGAAGGCCAGCCTGGCGCAAGTAGCCACCCCATTGATCGCGGATCGCCGTGTCTCTGATGCGCAGCACCTGCACCGCCGTCGCTGTGTCGAAGTCGGGATTGATGCGCAGCACTTCGCGCGCCTGAGCACGGGCCTCATCAGTCATTCCCAGCGCCATGTACGGTACAATGATGTTGACGTTGCACCAGATGTAATCGGGCAGCGCGTCGAGGCAGGCTCGGTAATGCGCGAGCGCCTCTTCGTAATCGCCCAGAAATATGCGCGCAGCGCCCTTCGGATGAGCGAACCAGGGCTGCGGGAAGGAGTCAAGCTGAGTGGCCTTCTCGATCAATTCGAGGCCACGTTCTGGCATCCCCGAATATATATAGACGACGGATGCATATGCGAGGCTGTCGGCGGCCCCGGGCGTGGCCTCAAGTGGGTTCATGCCGATCATGTGCTCGTCCGTATAGATGGCGGACA
>CAZKTK010000171.1:0-2324 GCA_964555535.1 uncultured Rhodospirillaceae bacterium | reverse complement strand
GCGGACAGCCAAGCCCAGGCCAGGGCGTAGTCGGGGTCGATCTCGATCGCGCGTTCCAGGCAAGCGCGAGTCTCGCCCTGAGACACCGGAAAGCTGAGCGGATCGCCGCCGCCGGATGCTAGTTGACTATGAGCAAGTCGAGCGGGCGGACCGACGCGCCTTGCCGGTCTACGGCCGCGCGGCCTCCCCGCTGGCGGTGCCTTGCGGGGCGGGCGCATGCGGTCCCGTGGAGAATGCGATTCCGCGATAGTCGTCGTCCGCGACCTCGTCGATGGTGGCGACGAATTTTGGCGTACCGCCGTTGTAGACCATATAGCGGATGTTTCCGGCCTCGTGTCCCGGCAAGTTCGAGTTGTAGCCGGTGAACCATCCCTTGGCCTTGCGCAGCAGCATGCGGGAATAGAGCTTCTTGACCTGGTCGATCCAGCCCGCTTCCGCGGCGGATGTGGCGTCGAGCCGCGTGTAGCCGTGCTCGCGCACATGGTCGAGCAGCGCACTGCACCAGCCGACGCCGATCTCGATGCCGCGGGGGAAGTTGGTCGACGCGGACCCGCTCTGCGGCCCGTTCGGCATGAGCAGGTTCGGGAATCCGTGAATTAGCATGCCAAGAAAAGTGATCGGGCCGTCGCACCACTTGTCGCGCAAGCTCACGCCGTCTAGCCCACGAATATCGATATGATCGTAGGCGCCGGTCACCGCATCGAATCCGGTCGAATAGATGATGATGTCGAACGGCTCCTCGCCGGCGCTGGTGCGGATGCCCTGCGCGGTAATCTCCTCAATGGGGGTTTCGCCGATATCGACCAGCGTCACATTGTCGCGGTTGTAGGCCTCATAATAGAAGGTCTCCAGCGGCACCCGCTGGATGCCGAAGCCGTGGTCGCGCGGGATCAGCTTTTCCGCCACCGCGGGATCCTTGACGCGGCGGCGAATGCGATCGGCGATATAGTCGGAGAACTCCGCATTGGCGGCCTCGTCCATGAAAATCTCGCGGAAGTTCTGCAGCCAAATGCCGAAACCCGGCTCTTCGTAGAGCCGGTCCCAGAGGGCGAGACGCTCCTCGCGCGAGACCTCGTAGAAGCCGCGCCGGTCGGGTTCGTGTATGAAGCCGCCGGGGCTGCGCGAGCAGATCTCGAATATCTCGTCGTAGCGCTCGCGGATATCGGCCATCTCCGCTTCCGAGATCTCGCTGTTGTTGAGCGGCGCGGCCCAGTTCGGCCGGCGCTGATAGACTTTCAGCTCGCCGACCTCCTTGGCGATTTCCGGAATGATCTGGATTGCCGTCGCGCCGGTGCCGATGACCGCGACACGCTTGCCCGCCAGTTCCACAGGCTCGTGCGGCCAATGGAAGGTGTGGAACGCCTGGCCCCGGAACGCCTCCCGCCCCTTGATCTGCGGCAGGGTCGGCACGGAGAGCAGCCCGAGCGCCAAGATCAAGAAACGGCAGGTGAGCACGCGGCCGTCCGCCAGCTGCAGCCGCCAAGTGTTGCCATCTTCGTCGAACTGCGCCGCATCGACGTGGCAACCGAACTGCATGTATTGCCGCAAGGCGAACTTGTCGGCGACGAAGTTGAGATATTTCAGGTTTTCGGCCTGGCTGGAGTAATGCTCCTTCCAGTGCCATTCGGCGAGCAGCTCCGGGGAGAAGGAATAGCCGTAGGTCCAGCTTTCGGAATCGAAGCGGCAGCCGGGATAGCGGTTGTTGTACCAAGTGCCGCCAAGATCGGCATCGGCCGAAAGCACCGTCGCCGACACGCCCATATCGACCAGGCGCTTGATCTGATAGATGCCGGCCACACCGGAGCCGATCACAATGGCTTCGTAGTCCCAGTCACCCCGCGCCGTCATCGCCTGCTCCCGTCTCGCTCACCCAGTACCCGCCGTATCATGCCGGCGCCCGCTCATACAAGAACGTCGCCCGTGCGAACGCAAGAGGCAGCGGACGAGCGACGGCAAGACGCACGCGGCCTGCGGTGGTTTGCCGCCGGGCGGGGTGCGGGCCATCGCAACAAGAACAAAACTGGAACAAAGTTGTTGACAACCCCAGGGGCGATTATATACGTGACATAGGATGGGGTTGATTCGTTTACCCTCCGACACCCAAACCAGCGCTGAGATTGAGGTCATGCCCGAGATGGTCGAGGCAGGGGGTTAGGGCTTTTGAGGCTTGTGAATCGTGGTCGGCGAATGAGTTAGTTTGGCGAGTCTTTCTTGCAATGCTCGATGCGTCTCGTAGTTGGCCCACATATCGAACTCCATCAGATAGCCTGTCGCTTGCCCGATCTCGTTGATCAGCCCCCATCGACTGGTCCATGGCGATTGTT
>CAZKTK010000170.1:0-6790 GCA_964555535.1 uncultured Rhodospirillaceae bacterium | reverse complement strand
CAAGGGCTCTATCACCCGCGGCCTCGAGGTGGTCGAGTTCGCCTGCGGCATTCCGCATCTGCTCAAGGGCGAATATACCGAGGCCGTGGGCACGGGCGTCGACAGCTTCTCGGTGCGCCAACCCGTCGGCGTCTGCGCCGGCATCACGCCGTTCAACTTCCCGGCCATGATTCCCCTGTGGATGGCGCCGCTCGCGGTAGCCTGCGGCAACACCTTCATCCTCAAGCCTTCGGAGCGCGATCCGAGCTGCCCGCTCAGGCTCGCCGAGCTGTTCTCGGAAGCCGGCGTGCCCGATGGCGTGCTCAACGTGCTGAACGGCGACAAGGATGCGGTGCATGCCCTGCTCGTGCACCCGGACGTCGCCGCGATCAGCTTCGTCGGCTCCACGCCCATCGCACAATCCGTCTATGGCACGGCGGCAGCGGCGGGCAAGCGCGTCCAGGCATTGGGCGGCGCCAAGAACCACATGGTGGTGATGCCCGATGCGGATCTCGACCAGGCCACCGATGCCCTGATGGGCGCGGCTTACGGCTCCGCCGGCGAGCGCTGCATGGCGGTTTCCGTGGCGGTTGCGGTCGGCGGTACCGCCGAGCCCCTGATCGAGAGCCTCAAGCCCCGCATCGAGAGCATGCGCATCGGCCCCTATAACGACGCCGACGCCGATATGGGCCCGATCGTCACGGCCGAGGCCCAGCAGCGCATCACCGGCCTCATCGATTCCGGCGTGGCCCAGGGCGCCGACCTCGTGGTCGACGGCCGCAATTACTCGCTTCAGGGCTACGAGAACGGCTACTTCATGGGCGGCACCCTGTTCGACAAGGTGACCCCGGAGATGGACATCTACCAGGAAGAGATCTTCGGCCCCGTGCTGTCGGTGGTACGCACCGACGACTACGAGGGCGCGCTTAACCTCGTGCGTGAGAACGCCTACGGCAACGGCACCGCCATCTTCACCCGCGACGGCGATGCGGCGCGCGACTTCGTAAGCCGCGCCAATATCGGCATGGTCGGCGTCAACGTGCCGATCCCGGTGCCCGTGGCCTATCACAGTTTCGGCGGCTGGAAGGCGTCGAAGTTCGGCGACCACAACACCCACGGCATGGACGGGGTGCGCTTCTATACCCAGCTCAAGACCGTGACCGCGCGCTGGCCGAGCGGCATTCGCGAAGGCGTCGAATACACCATCCCGACGCTGCAGTAGTCTTCCGATGGCGGATGGGCCCATCGCCGCCTACCGGCGACGGGTCGCCGCCGAGCACCTGCACCCGGACCCGGCGCAGGAGCTGGCGGCGGAGATGCTGCAGGCCCTGCATGGGCGGCTGCGCCATTGGCAGCCGACCCAGCGCGGCGGCTGGCGCGACCGCCTAGGGCTTGGCGGCGGCACAGACAAGCGGCCGCCGCCGCGCGGCCTCTACCTCTATGGCGGGGTGGGCCGCGGCAAGACCATGCTCATGGACTTGTTCTACGACAGCGCCCCGGTGGAACGCCGCCGGCGCACCCATTTCCACGCCTTCATGCAGGATGTGCACGCCGAGATCCACCGCTGGCGCGAGGCGGGGCGCGAGAGCGGCCGCCACCGGGCGGCGGATCCCATCCCGCCGCTCGCCGTGGCGCTGGCCGACAAGGCCTGGCTGCTCTGCTTCGACGAGTTCGAGGTGCGCGACATCACCGATGCGATGATCCTCGGCCGGCTTTTCGCCGCCTTGCTGGAAGCCGGGGTGGTGGTGGTCGCCACCTCCAACCGGCCGCCGCGCGAGCTTTATCTCGACGGTTTGCAGCGCGACAGCTTTCTGCCCTTCATCGATCTGATCGAAGAGCGATTCGATATCCTTCATCTCGACGGCCCGACCGACTACCGCCTTGCCGGCATGGCCGAGGCGGAAGTTTATTTCAGCCCTCTCGATGGGGAGGCCGAGAACGCCCTCGACGATGCCTTCGCGCGGCTTGCCGGCGGCGCCCGCAGCGTGCCGGAGACCCTGCTGGTGCAGGGCCGCGAGGTCGTCGTGCCGGCGGCCAATCGCGGTATCGCCCGCTTCGCCTTCGCCGATCTTTGCGAGCAGCCCCTCGGTGCCGCGGACTATCTCGCCATCGCCAGCCATTTCCACACCGTGGTGCTGTCCGGCGTGCCCGTGATGGCGCCCGAGCAGCGCAACGAAGCGCACCGCCTGGCCACCCTGGTCGACATTCTTTACGACCACAACGTCAAGCTTCTGCTCAGCGCCGACGGCCCGCCGGAAGCGCTCTACCCGCACGGCACGGGCGCTTTCGAGTTCCGCCGCACCGCCTCGCGCCTGGTCGAGATGCAAAGCGAAGCCTACCTCGCCGCACCCCATCGCCCTGCCTAAGCTTGCGCCCGGGCCATGTTTGGCGCTATGAAGCCCCCGCTTTTCGGCGCCGGAACATAAAGGAGAATTCGCCATGGCTCGCAACAAGATCGCGCTCGTCGGCGCCGGAAATATCGGCGGCACCCTCGCCCACCTTGCCGGCCTCAAGGAACTGGGCGATGTGGTGATGTTCGACATCGTCGACGGCCTGCCCCAGGGCAAGAGCCTGGACATTGCCGAATCCTCGCCCATCGATGGCTTCGATGCCGCGGTCGCCGGCACCAACAGCTATACGGCGTTGCGCGGCTCGGACGTGGTGATCGTCACCGCCGGCATCGCCCGCAAGCCCGGCATGAGCCGCGATGATTTGCTCGACATCAACACCAAGGTCATGCAGGCGGTAGGCACGGGCATCAAGAAATACTGCCCCAAGGCGTTCGTTATCTGCATAACCAATCCGCTCGACGCCATGGTCTGGGCCCTGAGGGAGGCTTCCGGCCTGCCGCACAATCGCGTTGTCGGCATGGCCGGCGTGCTCGACTCCGCGCGCTTCCGCTATTTCCTTGCCGAGGAGATGGATGTCTCGGTTGAGGACGTCAGCGCCTTCGTGCTCGGCGGCCACGGCGACACCATGGTGCCGCTGACGCGCTATTCCACTGTCGCCGGCATCCCGCTTCCCGATCTGGTCAAGATGGGCTGGATCAGCAAGACCAAGCTCGACGAGATCGTCCAGCGCACGCGCGACGGCGGCGCCGAGATCGTTGGTCTGCTAAAAACGGGCTCGGCCTTCTATGCCCCGGCCGCGTCGGCGATCCAGATGGCGGAGGCCTATCTCAAGGACAAGAAGCGCGTGCTGCCCTGCGCCGTCCACCTCAACGGCGAATACGGCGTGCGCGGCCTCTATGTGGGCGCACCCGCGGTTATCGGCGCGGGCGGCGTGGAGCGCGTGGTCGAGATCACCCTGAACAAGCGCGAGCAGGCCCAGTTCGACAAATCGGCGGGTGCCGTGCGCGGTCTTGTCGAGATCGTGCGCAAGATGATGCGCAAGAACGCCCGCAGCAAGGCCAAGGCGCCTGCCCCGCGGCGGCGCGGCGCCAAAGCCAGAACATCGGCCCGCAGCCCCCGTTCACGCAGCAAATAGCGTTACCGCAGAGCCACGGTCAGGGTCGTCTTTTCATGCAATAACAGGCAAGACCTTGGCCGGAGGGGATAACGTGATACATTCCGAAGACGGGTTCCGCAGACACGTTGCGGCTGTCGATAACGGAAGTGCGTCATGAATATCCACGAATACCAGGCCAAGGCATTGCTCGCTAAGTATGGCGTGGCCGTTCCGCGTGGCAAAGTCGCCTATACGCCCCAGGAGGCGGAGGAGGCGGCACAGGCCCTGGACGGCTCTGTCTGGGTGGTAAAGGCTCAGATCCACGCCGGTGGCCGCGGCAAGGGCGGCGGCGTCAAGGTCACCAAGTCGATCGACGAGGTGGTCGAGGCCGCCAAGGCCATGATCGGCATGACTCTGGTCACGCACCAGACCGGACCGGCGGGCAAGGAAGTCAAGCGCGTCTATATCGAGGAGGGCTGCGATATCGCGCGCGAGCTCTATCTCGGCGTGCTGCTCGACCGCGCCACCAGCCGCATCACCATCATGGCCTCGACCGAGGGCGGCATGGATATCGAGGAGGTGGCGGCAAGCACGCCTGAGAAGATCATCCGCGTCACCATCGATCCGGCCAGCGGCCTGCAGCCCTTCCACGCCCGCCGCCTGGCCTTCGGGCTCGGCCTCGAAGGCAAACAGGTCTCGTCCGCGGTCAAGTTCCTGACCGCCATCTACAAAGCCTATCTCGAGACCGATGCCAGCCTGATCGAGATCAACCCCCTGGTGGTCACGGGTGCCGGCGAGGTGCTGGCGCTCGACGCCAAGATGAACTTCGACGACAATGCGCTTTACCGCCAGGCGGACATCGCCGACCTGCGCGACGAGAGCGAGGAAGACCCGCGCGAGCTGGCCGCCGCGCGCCACGACCTCAACTACATCAAGCTCGACGGCAATATCGGCTGCATGGTCAACGGCGCCGGCCTTGCCATGGCGACGATGGACATCATCAAGCTGCATGGCGGCGAGCCGGCGAACTTTCTCGACGTCGGCGGCGGTGCTACCGGCGAGCGCGTGACGGAAGCCTTCAAGATCATCCTCTCCGACCCGGATGTCGACGGCGTGCTGGTGAATATCTTCGGCGGCATCATGCGCTGCGATGTCATCGCCGAGGGCATCGTCGGCGCCGCCCGCTCGGTCAGCCTGCACGTGCCGCTGGTGGTGCGCCTCGAAGGCACCAACGTCGATCTCGGCAAGAAGATCCTGGCCGACTCGGGCCTGCCCATCATTTCCGCCAACGATCTCGGCGATGCCGCCGAGAAGATGGTACATGCGGTGAAGGAAGCTGCGCGATGACAGTTCTCGTCGATGCCGAGACCAAGGTGATCTGCCAGGGCTTCACCGGCCGCCAGGGCACCTTCCATTCCGAACAGGCGATCGCCTACGGCACCCGCATGGTGGGCGGCGTGACCCCCGGCAAGGGCGGCACCAGCCATCTCGACCTGCCGGTGTTCGACACCACCTACGAGGCCGTCGCCGCAACGGGCGCCAATGCGAGCGTGATCTACGTGCCGCCGCCGTTCGCCGCCGACGCCATTTTCGAGGCGGTCGATGCGGGCGTGGCCTTGGTGGTCTGCATCACCGAAGGCATTCCGGTGTCCGACATGGTGCGCGTCAAACGCCTGCTGCGCAATTCCTCGACCCGCCTGATCGGGCCGAACTGCCCCGGCATCATCACGCCGGACGCCTGCAAGATCGGCATCATGCCGGGCCATATCCATTCGCCTGGGCGCATCGGCATCGTCTCCCGCTCGGGCACCCTCACCTATGAGGCCGTGGCCCAGACCAGCGCCGTCGGGCTCGGCCAGAGCACCTGCATCGGCATCGGCGGCGATCCGGTCAACGGCACCAATTTCATCGACTGTCTGGACCTGTTCCTTGCGGACCCGGGCACCGAGGGCATCGTCATGATCGGCGAGATCGGCGGCAGCGCCGAGGAAGAGGCAGCCGACTTCATCAAGCAGTCGAAGGTCAAGAAACCCGTGGTCGGCTTTATCGCCGGGCTCACCGCACCGCCGGGCCGGCGCATGGGACATGCCGGCGCAATCATTGCCGGCGGCAAGGGGGGTGCGGGCGAGAAGATCGAAGCGCTCAAGTCGGCCGGCGTGGTGGTCGCCGATTCGCCGGCGAGCCTCGGCACCACCATGTTGGATGTCATGCAGGGATAACTGCAGTAACGCGGAGCGAGAAATGGCCGGCCAACTCGATGATCTGACTTTCCTTTCCGGCGCCAATATCGGCTTCATCGAGGCGCTCTACGAGCACTACCGCACCGATCCGGCGGCGGTGGACCCGAGCTGGCGGGACTTCTTCGCCGAGCTCGACCGCGAGCCCGCGGCCCTGACCGCGGCGGCGCCCGAGGCGGGCGGCCTCGATCTGGCGGCAGCGCAGGCCCTGACCCGCGATTCGCTCCGCGTGCTGATGATGATCCGCGCCTATCGCGTGCGCGGCCATCTCATCGCCAATCTCGACCCCCTCGGGCTCGATGCCGAGAAGCATCATCCGGAGCTCGATCCCGCGACTTATGGCTTCACGGACGCCGATTACGACCGCAACTTCTTCATCGACGGCGTGCTCGGGCATGAGACCGCCACCTTGCGCGAGATCCTGCACATCCTGAAGCGGGTCTATTGTGCCAAGACCGGCGTCGAGTTCATGCATATCCAGTACCCGGCGGAAAAGGCGTGGATCCAGCAGCGCGTCGAGAACACCGTCGACCTGCCGCCGTTTACGGCCCCGGAGAAGCTCGACATCCTGCGCCAGCTCGAGGTGGCGGAGGGCTTCGAGCGCTTCCTGCATGTGAAGTTCCCGGGCACCAAGCGCTTCTCCATCGAGGGCGCGGACAGCGTGGTTGCCGCGGTCGAGACCATCATCCGCCGCGCCGCCGCCCATGGCGTCGAGGAAGTGGTGCTGGGCATGCCCCATCGCGGCCGGCTCAACATCCTCACCTCGATCATGGGCAAGTCCTATGTGCACATGTTCTCGGAATTCCAGGGCGAATCCGCCAAGCCCGAGGACGTGCAGGGCTCGGGCGATGTCAAATACCATCTTGGCACCACCTCCGACCGCACCCTGCCGGACGGCAGCACCATTCATCTCTCGATGACCGCCAACCCGTCCCATCTCGAGGCGGTTAACCCCGTCGTATCGGGCCGCGTGCGCGCCAAGCAGACCATGGCAGGCGATACCGAGCGCAAGCGCATCAGCGCGGTGCTGCTGCATGGCGACGCCGCTTTCGCGGGCCAGGGCATGGTGGCGGAGACCCTCGGCATGTCGGAGCTCAGAGGGCATCGCACGGGCGGCACGGTGCATG
>CAZKTK010000169.1:0-6798 GCA_964555535.1 uncultured Rhodospirillaceae bacterium | reverse complement strand
CCTCGCCAACCCCATCTTCTGATCCGAGCCCGCCGCTTGCGGTCCCGCGCCTAAGATAAGGGGAATACCATGCGTAGTCTTGTCATTTTGGCAGCCTTGCTGGCGCCATTTTCGGTTGCCAGCGCGCAACAGACAACTGTCATGGACGAGGCCCTGGGCCGCGTCTTCACGGAAATCGAGCGCCAAGTCATCGAGGAATATTACAGAGGCCGCTCGGGCGTGCACGACGATAATGGCGACGACAGCGATCAGGGTAACCGCGGTGGCCGGGGCAAGAACAAGGGCAACAAGAACCGCGGCAATGCCGGCAATGGCGGTAACAGCGGCGATCTGCCCCCGGGCCTTGCCAAGCGCGACGAGCTGCCGCCCGGCCTGGAACGCCAATTGGAGCGCAACGGCACCCTGCCGCCGGGCCTTGCCAAGCGCAACCTGCCCGACGACCTGCGCTCCCGCCTGAGAGACCCCGACGACGGCACCGAACGCCAGATTGTCGGCACGGACGTGCTGCTGGTCGACACCGCCACCGGCGTGATCCTGGATATCCTGCGCAACGCCACCACGCCGTAACGGCCGCTTGAACGGCGCCCGGCCCGGGATTAGGCTCGGTCCTTGGGCTGGCGCGGTCGGGGGACCGTATGGCGGAGCGCGATGTAAGGCAACGGCTGGCGGCGATCCTGGCGGCTGATGTCGCCGGCTACTCTCGCCTGATGGGCGATGACGAGCGCGCCACGGTGGTTGCGCTCGATGCCTGCCGGGACATTTTCCGAACACATGTGACCGGGCACGGCGGCAGAGTGGTTGATACGGCCGGTGGCTCGGTACTGGCGGTCTTCGAGCTCGCCACGAGTGCGGTCGATGCGGCGGTAGCCATACAGGCGGCCCTTGCCGTCCGCAACGCGCCTCTAAGCGACGACCGGCGCATGCGGTTTCGCATCGGCATTCATATCGGCGAAGTGCTCACCAAGCCCGACGGCACGATCTATGGCGACGGCGTGAATATCGCCGCGCGGCTGGAAGCCATCGCGCAGGTCGATGGGATCTGCGTATCGGACATGGTCCACGGTGCGGTCCGAGGTCGTGTCGACAAGAGTTTTGAGAATCTCGGCGAGCAGGAGATCAAGAACATCGCCGAGCCGGTGCGTGCCTTCCGGCTAGTGTTGTCTGACGAGGCGCGGGGCAAGACCACGCGTCAGCGGCCCGTGTTCGCAATCGGTGCCGCAGTCCTGGTACTGGGCTTGGTTGTCGCGCTCGCTTGGTGGCAATTCACCGATAGGCCGGGCCCCGCGGCGCCGCCGCGCGTCGAGCGATCGATCGCCGTGCTGCCGTTCACCAATATGTCGGGGGAGGCGGAGCAGGAGTATTTCGCCGACGGCATTTCGGAGGACCTAATCACCGAGTTGTCGCGCTTCGAGGGGCTCTTGGTAATTGCGCGGAATTCATCCTTCCGCTTCAAGGGCCAGGCCGTGGACGTGACGGAAGTCGCAAAGGCTCTCGGCGTGCGCTATGTGCTAGAGGGCGGCGTGCGCCGGACCGGCGAGCGCGTGCGCATCACCGCCCAGCTCATCGATGCCGATACCGGCGGCCACCTCTGGGCCGAGCGCTACGATCGTGAGCTCACGGATGTCTTCGCCGTGCAGGATGACGTAACGCGCCAGATCGTAGCTGCCCTTGAGACCAAGATCGGCGGGTTGACGCCGACGCGTGGATTCAAGCCATTGTCTTCGAGCCACGAAGCCTACGATCTCTTCCTGCGCGGTCGCGTCGAGAAGGAGCGCCGCACGGCGCAGACAAACCAGCGTGCTCGGGAGCTTTTTGCACAGGCAATCGCCCTTGATCCAACCTTCGCCGCCGCCTATGCGGAGCTGTCCGACGCGCAATATCTGGCATGGAATTACGGATTTTCGGACGACCTCACGTTGGAGATTGCCTTGGCAACGGCGGAAAAGGCGATAGCGCTGGATCGAGCTCTGCCGGCAGCTCATGTTCAGCTTGGCAGGCGGTATATGTGGCTGGGGCGGTTCGAGGAATCCTTGGCGGCGATAAACGCGGCCATCGCGCTGGACGCGAATTTTGCTGC
This sequence comes from uncultured Rhodospirillaceae bacterium, assembly GCA_964555535.1. Classification (GTDB taxonomy): domain Bacteria; phylum Pseudomonadota; class Alphaproteobacteria; order UBA7887; family UBA7887; genus UBA7887. The sequence goes on along the minus strand of CAZKTK010000169.1, from coordinate 4,721 downwards.
GGCCTATGCGGCGCACGCCTATTTGAGCCTGTTCACGGCAGATTATGCGCTGACGCGGACCATCGCCGACAGGGCCATGCGGCTCGACCCCTATGCGGCACGGCCGGTATATTATCGCGGCATGGCATATTTCGCGGAACAGGAATACGAACACGCTATCGAGGTCATGCGGGACGGGCTTTCCGTCAATCCCGGTTTTTCCACACTGCAAACGTGGGTCGCCTCTGCCTATGCACAGTTGGGCGATGAAGAGGCGGCGCAAGAGGCGCTGGCGGCAGCCCTGCAAGCGAATCCCAATGCTGCGACCGCATCGCTGCGCCAGCCCTTCACGGACCCGACCCTGTTGGAGCGTTACGCGGAGGGGCTGCGTCTGGCGGGCTATGACGGCGCCGGCGCGGCGCCGTCGGACTGAGCCATGACCGCCCCCCTCGTCATCCTCGGTATCTTCGTTGCCGACACCGCGTTCCGGGCTGCGCGGGCGCCGCGGCTGGGCGAGACGCTGATCGGCACGAGCTTCGCCCAGAGCCCCGGCGGCAAGGGCTCGAACCAGGCGGTGGCGGCAGCGCGGCTTGGAGCGGACGTGCATTTCCTCTGCAAGCTCGGGCAGGACGCCTTCGCCGATACCGCGCGCGCGACGTGGGCGGCGGCGGGGGTTGAAGGGCATGTCATCCAGAGCGCCGACAGCCCGACCGGGGCCGCGTTCATTCTTGTCGAGGAGGGCTCTGGCGAGAATGCCATCGTGCTGTTTCCCGGCGCCGGAGCGACGCTGTCGGCGGCGGATGTCGAGGCGGAAGCGGCGCTGATCGCAGGCGCAGCGGTCTTCATGACCCAGCTCGAACAGCCTCTCGAAGCGGCGGCGCGCGGCCTCGCCATCGCGCGCGCGTCGGGCGTGCGTACCATCCTCAACCCGGCCCCGGCGATGGCGCTGCCCGACGAGGTGCTGGCGCTGTGCGACATCGTCACGCCCAACGAGATCGAAGCGGCGATGCTGACCGGAATCGCAGTGGAAAGCCTGGATGATGCGCGCCGCGCCGGCGAGGCATTCTTGGCCAAGGGCGTCGGCCAGGCGGTGATCACGCTCGGCGCGCGTGGCGCGGTGTTGTGCACGGCGGAGGACTTCGTGCATGTCCCGGCGGTCGAGGCGGGTCCCGTGGTCGATACCACGGGCGCGGGCGACGCCTTCAACGGCGCCCTCGCGGTGGCGCTGGCGAACAGTGCCGAGATGCTTGACGCCGTGCGCTACGGCTGCGCCACCGCGGGCCTTTCCGTCACCCGTCCCGGCACCGCCGATTCCATGCCGAGCGCCGGCGAGGTGGCGGCGCTGACGTCGCGCGGTTAGGCCATTCCTGGAACGCGGCCCGCGCCATGGGTCGATGGTTGCGCGACTCGTCATGGTCTCGGGCCGGGGCCTTGGGAGGCGCTGATGGCGCGGGGCTAGTCGAGAATCATTGCAAACTGCGGTATGCGAGCGTAGGTAGGTGGCGATGGATGCGCGTTTGAGGAGTCTTGTCGCGGCGCTCGGCCTTTGCCTGGGCGCCTTGGTGCTCGCCCTTTGGCCTGCCTCGGCGGAGGCCATGACCGAGGGTGCGCACCATGCCATGCCTATGGCCAACGACGCCGGCGCTGCCGGCTGCGACATGGATACGACGAGCGGCGATTGCGTCATGAGCTGCTGCATCGCGCTTCCCTTCGCCCTGCCTGAAACCCGTGCGCTCGTGGCGGCAGACGCTGTGGCCTCGCCGGAATTGCGGCCGCTGACGGCGCTGCGCATTCCACCGCCGCACGGACCGCCGAAACGATACGTCTGATCCCGAGTTCTCTTTTCTCCCGACATTCGAGAAAGGACGCGATCATGCGTACCCTGACGATATCCGTACTTGCTGCGAGCCTTCTCGCGGCCCCTGCCTTTGCCGACAGCCACGGCGGGCACCACGATGGTGGTCACCATGCCGGGCATCACGATCCCATGACGGTGGGCGCGCCCGGCGATGCCGCCGCTGTCGACCGCACCGTCACCATCACCCTTGCCGACAACTATTTCGAGCCCGAGAGCTTGACCGCGGCGCCGGGCGAGACCATCCGCTTCGTCGTCACCAACGAGGGCGCGCTCGTGCACGAGTTCAATATCGGCACCGCCGACATGCATGCCCATCACCAGGAAGAGATGGCGATGATGGTCGAGCACGGCGTCATCGAGATGGATCGCATCAACCACCACATGATGAACGTCGACCACGGCGACGGTCATGTGATGCGCCACGACGAGCCCAACAGCGCCCTGCTGGCGCCGGGGGAGAGCGCCGAGATCATCTGGACCTTTCCCGAGGCCGGTATGCTCGAGTTCGCCTGCAACGTGCCGGGCCACTACGACGCCGGCATGGTCGGCGCATTCTCCATCGGCGAATAGGGGCGCATCATGAAACACTTGTTCACCGCGGCCCTGCTCGCCGGGGCGCTGGGGCTCGCCTTGCCTGCCGGAGCGGGCACTTACGAGCTCACCATCGGCGAGACCACCCTCGACGCTTCCGGGCGCGAGCTGCCGGCGCTCGCCATCAACGGCACGATTCCGGCACCGACCTTGCGCTTCAAGGAAGGCGAGGACCTGGTGATCCACGTCACCAACATGCTCGATGTGTCGAGCTCAATCCATTGGCACGGCATCATTCTGCCGACCGGGCAGGACGGCGTGCCGGGCCTGAGCTTCGACGGTATCGCGCCGGGCACCACCCACACCTACCGCTTCCCGGCCCAACAGAGCGGCACCTACTGGTATCACAGCCATTCGGGCCTGCAGGAGCAGGAGGGGCTATACGGCGCCATCATCATCGAGCCGGAAGGGCGAGAGCCGTTTCGCTACGACCGCGAATATGTGGTGGTGCTGTCGGACTGGCACGAGAGCCCGCCCGAGACCATCCTGGCCAATCTCAAGATGCAGTCGGACTACTACAATTATTAGCAACGGACGCTCGGAACCTTCCTTGATGACGTCGCCGAGAACGGCTTTGCCTCGACCCTCGACGACCGCCTCGACTGGGGCGAGATGCGCATGATGCCCACCGACATCGCCGATGTCAGCGGCTATACCTTCCTGGTCAACGGCAAGAACCCGAGCCAGAACTGGACGGCCCTGTTCGAGCCCGGCGAGCGGGTGCGCCTGCGCTTCATCAATGCGGCGGCGATGACCTTCTTCGACGTGCGCATTCCCGGTCTCGAGATGACCGTGGTGCAGGCCGACGGCCAGAACGTGCAGCCGGTCAAGGTCGACGAGTTCCGCATCGCCGTGGCCGAGACCTATGACGTCATCGTGCGGCCGAAAGAGGCACAAGCCTTCAACATCATCGCCGAAAGCCTGTCGCGCACGGGCATGGCACGCGGCACCCTGGCGCCGGCTGAAGGCATGGCGCTGCCGCTCCCGGAAGGCCGCGAGCCGCCGCTGCTGACCATGGCCGACATGAGCCACGACATGCATGCGGGCATGGACCACGGCATGATGGGTCATGACGACATGGGACACATGGACCATGGCGATATGCCCGAGATGGATCACGGCGGGCATATGGATCACATGGAGCATGGCGCCATGGCCGAAGAGGATCCGTTCTGGGCATCGGGCAGCGGCTTGCAGCCGAGGGCGGCGAATGGCGGGAAGTTCCTCAGCTATGCCGATCTTCGGGCCCAGTCCCCGCTCTATCCCGATCGCGATTACGACCGCGAGATCGAGATCCGTCTCACCGGCAACATGGAGCGCTATTTCTGGTCCATCAACGACCTGAAATATTCGCAGGCCGAGCCCATCCGCCTGACGCTCGGCGAGCGCGTGTGTTTCAAGTTCGTCAACGAGACCATGATGACCCATCCCATGCATTTGCATGGCATGTGGTCGATCCTCGACGTCGGCGCCGGCAAGTGGAACCCGGCCAAGCACACCCTGACAGTGGCGCCGGGCACCACGCTCTATGCCGAGATCGAGGCCGACGCGCCGGGGCGCTGGGCCTTCCACTGCCACCTCATGTACCACATGGCCACGGGCATGTTCCGCGAAGTGCAGGTGGTGGCCGACGGGGAGTATGTGCAATGAAGCGCCTCATCGCAGGCCTCCTCGCCATCTTCCTCGCCGGGCCCGCTGCCGCCGACGGCATAGAGGAGCCCATCTTCACCTTCTTCCAGATGGACCAGAACGAGCTCCGCGTCAGCGACGATCACGAGGCCTATGCCTGGGAGGCGCAGGGCTGGATCGGCACCGACTTCGACAAGCTCTACCTCAAGAGCAAGGGCGAGACCGAGCTTGGCGAGGGGGTCGAGGCGGCGGAGGCGCAGGTGCTTTACAGCCGCATGATCTCGGACTTCTTCGATGTCGAGGTCGGGCTCAGGCACGACTTCCGGCCGCGGCCCGTGCGCACGCACGCGGTGCTCGGCCTGCACGGCCTGGCGCCGCATTTCTTCGAAGTCGATGCGGCGCTGTTCCTCTCCGACGAGGCGGAACTTACCGCACGCATCGAGGCGGAATACGAGCTGCTGATCACCCAGCGGATCGTGCTGCAGCCCCTGCTGGAGGTCGAGTTTGCGGCGCAGGATATCGATGAGCTCGGCATCGGCTCCGGCATCACCGGCATCGAGACGGGCTTGCGCCTGCGCTACGAGGTCCGCCGCGAGATCGCGCCCTATATCGGGCTCGCCTTCGAGCGCGATCTCTTCGGCACCGCCAAGCGCACGCGCAGCGC
>CAZKTK010000168.1:0-6854 GCA_964555535.1 uncultured Rhodospirillaceae bacterium | reverse complement strand
TTCGAGGAATTCCGGGTCGAACTGCTCGTCCTTGCCGATATCGATGGCATGGACTTCGTAGAGCAGCCCGATCTCCTCGAGCATGATGGAGACCTTGCGGCCGTTGGGAGTGCTCCACGTGTACAGGTCGATCATGACAGGCCTTTGCCTTGGTTATCGAATTCGCCGGACCATAGCCGTTAAGCGCCGCCACAAGCCAGCCCCATTGCGATTCGCCGCTTACGGCACCTCTCGGCTTGAGTCCGGGTCTTTAAGAAATGACTCGAAGCAGCCAGCGCAAGGCAAGTGCTGCGAGGGTCAATGGCGCGACACCTAAGACGTTACGCCAAGCGCGGTCAGCGCCCGATTTGCTCAGCCGGTCGGCTCGGGCTAGACAAGTCGAAGTCTGGGAACGCGGCGTCCGTGGCAATGCGGTGCGTAACTAAGGGGCACCTCACAATGCATCGACTGTTGCTTTCGCTCGTGCCAAGCGTGGCGGCACTCGTCTCGGTCGCCATGGCGCCCGCGGCAGAGGCCATGCCGTTCGGTCTGGTCGAGGACGGCGAGCTCGAATGCCTGGCGCTGAACATCTACTTCGAATCGCGTGCGGAGCCGGTCACAGGCCAGCTCGCCGTGGCCCACACCACCCTGAACCGGGTGGACGATGCGCAGTTCCCCGACAGCATCTGCCAAGTGGTGCGCCAGGGCGGAGAGAAGCGCCGCGGCAAGTGCCAGTTCTCCTGGTGGTGCGACGGCCGCAGCGACCGCGTTACCGATGAAGCGGCGTGGGAGCGCTCGGTAAAACTGGCACGGCACGCCATGCGCTATCGTGTTACCGACCCGACCGATGGCGCGCTGTATTTCCACAATACCGCGGTCAGCCCGCGCTGGGCGCGCGCCTTCGAGCTCACCGCCCGCATCGGCCGCCACATCTTCTATCGGTAACGCTCATAACAGCTCGTCGTCATGCTCGCCAAGCAGTGGCGGCGGGCGGTAGTTCGGGGTGTAACCGGCGATCTTAAGCGGGTTGCCGACGCTCTTGATGCCGTCTGCCGGCGCGGCGATCATGCCTCGGCTCGCCGCATCGAGCGCCGCATCCAGGCTGTCGATGCCGGAGACCACGACGCCGACCGCGGATAAGAGATCGACCCAGTGAGCCGTGGTACCGGCCACAAGCACGCCGGACACCGCTTCGATAACCGCCTCGCGATTGGCCGCGCGCGCCGCCATGGTGGCGAAGCGCGGATCGTCGATCCACTCCGTTCGCCCCACGGCCTCGGCAAAGGCGCGCCAGAAGCGATCGTGGCTGACGAACAGGATCACGTGGCCGTCGCGTGTCGGAAAAGTCTGCGCCGGCACGATATACGGGTGGCCGCCATCGGCAATGCGCTTGGGCACTTCCCCGGCGCTGAGATAGGCGCAGGCGAGATAGTTCATCTGCGACAGCATGCAGTCGCGCATGGCAAGGTCAACCTGCCCGCCCTTGCCCTCCACGACCTTTGCCAGCAAGCCCATCGCCGCCATGATTCCGGCGGAGTTGTCGACCACCGAATAGCCGGTCTTGACGGGCGCCCCGCCGGGCTCTCCGGTCATCGCCATCAGTCCGGTCGTACCCTGGATAACATAATCGTAAGCCGGCTTATCGCTATCGGGACCGTCGAGGCCGTAACCGGTCAGGGCGACGCAGACCAGCTTCGGATTGTGCGTCTTGAGCGCCTCGTATGTCAGGCCGAGCTTGCGGATGGCGTTGGGCCGCAGATTGGTGACCAACGCCTGGGCCTCGCCCGCCAATCGCGCCAGCGCCGCCCGCCCCGCATCGCTTGCCAGATCGAGGCGCACGCTGCGCTTGCCGCGGTTGAGACTGGCGAAATAGAGATTGTGAGGCCCGACGCTGTGCGGCCCCACATTCCGCGCCACGTCGCCCTCGGCCGGCTCGATCTTGATCACGTCGGCGCCGAGATCGGCGAGCAGCATGCCGCAATAGGGCCCGGCCAGCATGTGGCCGACCTCGAGCACGCGAATGCCGGCGAGCGGACCGCTCACGACGCCAATGCTCTTTCGATATCCGCGACCACGTCGGCAAGGGGCATTTCGGCGGTATAGACACCGCTGGCGCCGGCCTCGTGCAGCGCCGCAGCATCGTCGGGCGGGATCGTGCCGCCGACGAAGAGCGGGATGTCGTCGGCGCCGTGCTCGACGAGCTTCTCGCGGGTCTGGCGCAGCAGCTCGTGATGGCTGCCGGAGAGAATGCTCAAGCCGACCGCATCCACGTCCTCCTGCACCGCCACCAGGGCGATATGGGACGGGCTCTTGCGCAGGCCCGTATAAACCACCTCCGCGCCCGCATCGCGCAGCGCCATGGCAATCACCTTGGCGCCCACATCGTGGCCGTCGAGCCCGGGCTTGGCGATGAGAATGCGTTTGCCTTGCAGGCTCATCGTCAGAAGCCCACCGGTTCCTGGAACTCGCCCCAGTGGCGCTTGAGCCGGCCGATCATCTCTCCCACCGTGGCATAGGCGTGGCAGCAATCCACGAGATAGGGGATGAGGTTTTCGCCGTCGCCGCCCGCCGCCGTCTCCAATGCGTCTAGTGCCCTCGACACCGCGGCCTGGTCGCGCTCGGCCTTGACCCGTTCGTAACGCGCGATGACCCGCTCGGCCTCGCCGGCATCGACCTTGAAGGTCTCGCCAACACCTTCGCCGTCGTCGCGCTGGAAGGCATTGACGCCGACCACGATGCGCTCGCCGCTGTCGGTCTGGCGCTTGCGCTCGAAGGCGCGGCGCGCGATGCGACTTTGCAAATAGCCGCTCTCGACCGCCGCCACGGCGCCGCCCTGGGCCTCGATCTCGTCGATCACGGCGCGCATCTCCGCTTCCATGCGCTCGGTCAGCCACTCCACGTAATAGCTGCCGCCAAGGGGGTCGACGGTGCGCGCGACGCCGCTCTCATGGGCCAGCACCTGTTGCGTGCGCAGCGCCAGCTCGGCGCTGGATTCGGTGGGTATCTGCGTCGCTTCGTCATAGGCCGCCGTGAAAATGGACTGGGCGCCGCCAAGCACCGCCGCCAGGTTCTCGATGCCGACGCGCACCACGTTGTTGAGAGGTTGCGCCGCGGTCAGCGAGGCGCCGCCGCAGACCACACCGAAGCGGAACATCAGCGCCTTGGGATCCGTTACGCCAAAGCGCTCCTGCAACAGCTTGGCCCAGAGCGATCGCCCGGCGCGGAACTTGCAGACCTCCTCGAAGAAATCCATGTGCACATAGAAGAAGAAGCTTAGCCGACGAGCGAACTGACCGGGATCGCCCCCGCACGCCAGCAAGGACTCCACATAGGCGAGACCGTTGACCAGCGTGAACCCCATTTCCTCCACCGCCGTGGACCCGGCATCGCGCACATGGGCGCCGGCGATGGAGATGGGGTTGAAGCGCGGCGTCTCGGCCGTCGAATGCAACACCGTGTCGGCGGTGAGGCGCATGGACGGCGCTGGCGGGAAGATCCAGGTGCCGCGGGCGACGAACTCCTTCAAGATGTCGTTCTGAATGGTGCCGGTGAGCGCCTTGCGCGGCACGCCCTGCTTGTCGGCCACGGCGAGATACATGGCATAGAGGATTGCCGCGGTGCCGTTGATGGTCATGGAGGTGGAGATCTTCGACAGATCGATGCCGTCGAACAGCACTTCCGCATCCGCCAGGCTGGAGATCGACACCCCCACCTTGCCGACCTCGGGCCGGGCGATCTCATCTACGGGATCGTAGCCGCATTGGGTCGGCAGGTCTGCCGCGACCGACAGCCCGGTCTGACCCTGCTCCAGCAGGAAGCGGTATCGCTTGTTGGTCTCCTCCGCCGAGCCGAAGCCGGAATATTGCCGGAAGGTCCAAAGCCGGCCGCGATAGCCGCTGGGGAAAATGCCGCGCGTATAAGGCGGCTCCCCCGGCAGGCCCGGCTCGCCTTGAACCATGTCCGCGGTGACAACCTCCGGCACCTCGATGCCGGACGGCGTTTGCGTCGGCACGGTCGTCGGTTTGGGGGCCTCGGAGTCCATCGCTCAGCCTTTCTTCAACGCGCCGGCCGCCGCGGCCCAGTGATCCGCATGCTGCCAATTGGCGACGAGCCGGTCGTCCTCGATGGCATCGATCTCAGCGCGTGGCTTGCCGTCCCGCGCCGCCATGGCGAGAGCCTTGAAGCTCCGCAGCACTTGCGGCGCCTGGGCGCGCAACGGCGCCAGAAAGCGCGCAACGGCCGCGTCCAGATCGTTTGCCTCGGCTATCGCATCCGCGAGACCCAACGCCAGCGCCTGCTCCGCTCCGATCATCTCGGCACTGCATAGCAAGCGCAAGGCAACTGTCGGGCCGACCAGCGTCATGAGATCGCCGCCGCCGCCCCAGGCCGTGCTGACATTGAGACGGCCCTGGATGAAGCCGATGTGGGCGTGCTCTGCAAAAAGCCGAAAATCACACGCCACCGCCAGCTCCGCTCCGCCGCCGCGGGCGTCGCCGTTGAGCGCCGCCAGCACGGGCACGGGAAACCGCCGTATGGCGTCGAGCGCCGCCCGTGACCCCGCCGTCATGGCACGGGTCTCCGCCTCGCTGCGTACCGCATCGAGCTCACGCAAGTCGCCGCCGGCGGCGAAGCTTTTCTCGCCCGCGCCCCGCAGCACCGCCGTCTTCAGAGTATCGTCCTCTGCCGCCTCGCTGAACACCTCGCGCAGTCGCGCCAGCACCGCGCCACTCAGCGCGTTGTGCTTTTCCGGCCGTTGCACGGTGACGTGCAACACGTCATCGCGAACCTCGCTCACCACCATCTCGCTCATGCCCGCGACCGTGCCCGCCGAGCCCGCTTTGGTCAACCGGGGTAAGTCGCTTGCCTGGGATGTACTCGTTAAATACAATTGTATGTATTGAATACAAAGGGAAGCGAATGCCCAAACCAGCGACGCGGCCGGTAACGGTGCGGCTCAACAGCGGCGATGTGGATAAGCTCGATGCCTTGGCGGAGGCAACCGAGCGCAGCCGCGCCTGGCATGTAGAGAAAGCACTCGAAGCCTATTTGGACTTGCAGGCGTGGCAGTTGGAGCACATTGCGAAAGGGCTCGATCAGCTCGAATCTGGCGAAGGCATTTCGCATGAGGAAATCGTTGCCGACCTCGAAGGCTGGGGCAAGAAATCCGGCCGCGAATCTGCGGCGTGAGAATCGTCTGGTCGCCGTTGGCGCGGCAAGACCTTGCAGAAATTGAGGACTATATCGGCTACGACAATCCTATTGCCGCCGAAGTGATGGCGGCAAAGATCCGTCAGGCTGTGGAAAGGCTCATCACGTTTCCCGCTTCCGGTCGGCCCGGTCGAAGCCCGCATACCCGTGAGCTCGTGATCGCAGGTACGCCGTATATCATGCCGTATATCGTCGCCGAGGATGAAATCCGAATCATCGCCGTCATCCATACGGCGCGAAAATGGCCTGACGATTCCAACGCCTAATCGGTCGTTAACACGATACGTCCCTGCGCCTCGCCGGCGCGCAAGCGTTCGAGCGCCGTGGCGAAACTGCCGAGCGGCATGGTGCGGTCGATGCGCGGACGCATACCGGCCGCAGCAAAGCGGAATATCTCGGCCTGGGCATGGGCCACGGCGGCCGCGTCGCGGTCGCGGTAGTCGGACCATTGCAGGCCCGAGACGGCGATATTCTTGACCAACAGATAGTTAGCCCGAAAGCTCGGAATATCGCCGGCCGCGAAACCGACCACCACCAGGCGCCCGCGCCAGGCGAGCGCACGCAAGGCAGCGTCGGTGGCGGCCCCGCCGACCGGATCGACGACGATGTCCACGCCATCGGGACAAGCCGCCTTGACCTCCGCGCGCAAGGCATTCCGCAAATCATCGGCGCTGAGATCGACGGTCGCATCCGCACCGGCCGCCAAGGCAATCTCGCGATCTTCCGGTGCCCTTCCGCCGCCGATCACCGTGCCGGCACCGAGCGCCTTGGCAAGCTGGATCGTTGCCATGCCGACACCCCCCGAGGCACCAAGCGCCAGCACGCTGTCGCCGGCACGAAAGCCGGCGCGGTCGGTCAACGCGAACCAGGCCGTCTGATAGGCAAGGCCCAGCGCCGCCGCGTCCTCCAGAGACACCCCGTCAGGCACCGCATAGCAATGCTCGGCGCGTGCCAGCATCTCCTCGGCATAGGCGCCATATTCGACCTGAACCGCCACGCGCTGGCCGACGACGAGCCCCGTCACGCCCTCCCCCAGCGCCGCTACGGTGCCGGCCGCCGCCTTGCCTGGCGTAAAGGGCAGGGGCGGCTTGACCTGATAGGCGCCCTCGATAACCAAAATGTCTGCGTAGTTGGCTTCGACCGCTGCCACCGCCACGCGCACCTCACCCGCGCCGGGCTCGGGCGTCGGGCGATCTTGCAGGCGCGCCTCGGCGGCCGGGCCGAAGCCTTCGACGACGACGGCTTTCATCGGGGCTACTCGGGTATCGCCACCGGCGCGCCGGCCAGGAACGGCGCCATGTCCTCGCGTGCCCGCAACGCCGCGCCGCTCTTGCGTGCACGCTTGCCGATGCGCTCCGGCGGAAAGCCGAGCTGGGCCATGCCGACACCGGGATCGAAGATCTCGGTGTAGTGGGCCACCAGCCCGTCGCGCAGGAGAAAGCGACTCATGCCCTCGAAGACCACGCGCCGGCCCTCGCAGCCGGGAATGCGCGAGGTGTAGCCGAAGAGATAGCGTGCATAGCCGCGATCGCCGGAACAGTTCGGCTCGATCATCTGCCACACCAGATCCTGCGCATCGCGGTGGAAATGGGCATCGATCATGTCGGCAATGGCCTCGCGGCCCTGGAAGTCGCCGTAGAAACCGTCGTGATAGATGCCGTCTTCGG
>CAZKTK010000167.1:0-6896 GCA_964555535.1 uncultured Rhodospirillaceae bacterium | reverse complement strand
GCGGCGCGTCGCTGGCCGAGACCTGGGCCTCGTTCGACCGCAACAGCCTGGTCGGTCTGCAGGCCCTGGTCGAGCAGCGTCTCGACCCGAACCCTGAGGACCCGCAACTGTTCTTCGACGTGGTGCTGCCGGTGCTCGAAAGCCCGACCTGGCTGGTTGCCCTGGTGGTGCTGATGGTGATGGACGCGCTGCCCCTGGCGCTGCTGCTGAGCCTGGCGCGGCGTGGCGCACGGCAGCGTGGTAATAGCGTGGAAAGGAGCGAGTGATGGCGATTGCGACATTCGGTGCCGGCTGTTTCTGGGGCGTTGAGGCGGCCTTTCGCGGCCTGGCCGGAGTCACCGCGACGGCGGTGGGCTATGCCGGCGGACAAACGGTCAATCCGAGCTATCAAGAGGTCTGTACGGGCACGACGGGCCATGCCGAGGTGGTGCGGCTGGATTACGACCCGGCGCGCATCTCCTACGAAACGCTTCTGGAAGCCTTCTGGGCCTGCCACGACGCCACCCAGGTGAACCGCCAGGGTCTGGACGTGGGCACGCAATATCGCAGCCTGATCCTGACCCACGACGAATCCCAGGCGCGTGCGGCAGAAGACTCCAAGGCGGCCTTGGTCGCCCAGGGCATGCCGATTGCCACGGGAATCGAGGCGGCAGGCGATTTCTGGCTGGCCGAGGACTACCATCAGCAATATTTGGAGAAACGCGGCATACGGCACGGCTGAACCGAAAGACCGGGGGGACTCACAAATGGCGGAGGCGGACACAGGGCTGAGCGGCCTGCGCCAAATGCGCCGCCAGGTCATCGAGGTGCTCGACAATCCACGCACGCCCGCTGCGGTCACCGTTTCGCTCGGGCTCCTGGCGATGATCTACCTCTCGGTCACAGCGGTGGTGATCGAGTTCCGCTACCCGGACTTTGCCGCCACCCATGCCTTCGCTTTTCATGTCGTCGACATGATCATCCTGGCAGTATTCGGCGGCGAGCTGTTGCTGCGTCTGATCTGCTATGAGCGCCCCTTGCGCTATCTCTTCAGCTGGATGGGCCTGATCGACGTTCTTGCCGTCGTTCCGGGCCTGGTCGCCTACGCCTTTCCCACCTCGCCCAATCTCGCCTGGCTGCGCACCTTGCGCATATTGCGGCTCTTGCGGGTGCTCAAGTTCATCCACGTCACGCGCTTGCAGTCGGGGCTGGTCGGCGGCATCACCAAGAAGATCCTCCCTTTCATCGCGCTTGCGGTCGGTCTCAAGGGGGTGATGGTGTCGTTCGAGACGGCCTCGTGGTGGCCCGAGTTCGGCGACCTCACCGTGGTGGTGGCAGTGACAGGCTTCGGCATCAGCATCTTGCTTGGCACCAAGCTCGGCGTTGCCAACCGGCGTCTTTACGATATCGAGGACGGTGTGGCGCGCATCGTCGGCTCAGCCCGGTACCTGCGCAAATTGCACCCGCGCGCGACACGTCACATGCAGGCCTGGGCCAGGGCGCTCGAGGCGCTGCTGACCGATTACGACCAGAGCGAACGCTGGAAGTTCCAGGCGCGCACGGACAAGCTCGAGCAGGTGCTGCTGGATGAGGAGGTGAGCGGACCTGCGGTGGGCATGTTCCATCGCGACGTGGAGTTCGTCCTGCACCGCGCCGCGTCGACCACGCCGCCGGCCTATGAGCGTTTTCTGCGCTCGGTCACCGCCTTCTATTCGCTGGTGGTGCTGTTCGCCATTCCAGGCCTCACGGGGTTCTTGTCAACGGCGCTGGTGATCTACGTGCTCGGCGGCATGTATGTGCTCATCGATGACATGGACAGGCCCATGGAGAAGGATGACGATTCGCTAATCTCGGCAGACCTCCATCCCCTGACCCAGTTCAACGACTTCCCGGAGGGCGAGGCTGCACCATGACCATTAATTGGTGACAGTTACCTATTTCCCGCTCCGCCGGGAATTCCATAACGAGGCGGAAATAGGTAACTGTCACCAATTAATGGCCGCGGCGGCTATTGTTCTGCCCCTATCGCCAAGGGCTGGGGCCAGGTCATGCGCCAGGCGGCGGTGACGCTGCCGTCGGCGCCGGTGCGGGTGCCTTTCTCCGATGCTTGGCCGCCGAGGGCGCGATAGGCGGCGCGGGCGACCGCATTGACGTCGTAGACCCAGAGGAAAACCGGCAGCTCCGGCTCTACCGTCGCGATGCGTTTGGCCAGGCTGCGCATCATGCGCGTGGCGATGCCCTGACGCTGGTGGCCCGGCCGCACATGCAGGTTGTCGATCCGCGTGCCCCATTTGGCGTCCTCCGCCGGAAAGGCGCAGGCGAAACCCACCATCTCGCCGGCTTTCTCGGCGACCACCACCAATGGCGGCTCCGCCGCGCCCATGCGCTCCGCCCAGACGCGGGCGCGCTCGTCTTCGACGGGTCCGTCGAGATAGGCGTCGTCCATGATGCCGCGATAGGTCGCACGCCAGCTTTGCACATGCACATTGGCGATGGCCGGGGCGTCCTGGGCAACCGCATCGCGCAGGGTGATATCTTCAGTCATGACAACAGCATAGCCTCTGGAGCGGCCGATGGGGTAGTGTCCGGGCCGAATTCGCAGGGAGCCTGTTCGATGCTGAAAGCCGCCACCGTCACCCTACTGCTCGCTATTGCCCCCGCCGCCGCACAGGCGGCCGCCAGCGCCGACCCGTTGGGAACGGAAACCTGGCAGGACATACTCGATCTGGAATTCGATGGCGCGGAAGTGGTCTATGACGAAAGTTTCCACCTGATGGTGCCGGAGACCGTCGAGGAGGCCTTCAGCGTCCCGGTGCTGATGAACTTCGTGGAGGCGCCTTTCGAGGTGGCGGAGATCGCGCTGTTCGCCGAGAACAATCCCTTTCCCCAGGTGGTGCGCATCTATCCGCACCGTCCGCTCGATGCGGTGGGCTTCAATATCCGCCTGGAGCGCTCGACGCCGCTGCGGGCCGCGGCCATGGACCCGGATGGCGTCTGGCACATCGTCCACCGCGAAGTCTTCGTGGGCACGCCGGGCGGCTGCTCGGCAGGCGCCGGCGGCGGTTCCGGCGGCCCCCGCATCGGCGACATCAGCATGCGCCAGTTCGTGCGCACCGATGGCGAAAGCCGACTGAAGGTGCGCATCGCCCACCCGATGGATACCGGCCTGGCCACCAATGAGTTTACCGGCGAGGCCATCCCCGCCTACTACATCGACCAGGTTATCATCAGCGACGACAAGGGATCGCTGGCAAGGATGCTGCTATGGGCGTCGATTGCCGCCAATCCGACCATCCTGCTCGATCTGCCCGAAACGCAGCAAAGCGTGCACATCTCGGCCAGTGATACGGACGGCGACGCGTTCGAGATCGATGCCATTCCCGATGAATTCTAGGCCGCTGCGCCGGGCTTTGGCTGCCCTGGCCGAATTTGGCCTGGCGGGCACGGCGCTCGCCGCCGATTATGGCTTGCAGCCCGAGGCGATAGCGCCCGGCGTGCACGTCTTCTGGGGTGCGCAGGAGGCGATGACACCGGAGAATGGCGCTCATATCGCCAATACGGGCTTCATCGTGGGCGAAGAGTCGGTGCTCGTGATCGAAGCCGGGCCAACGCGGCGTTATGCCGAACAGGTTCTGACAGCGATCGCCGAGATCACGCCTCTGCCGATCGCCGCCGTGGTGGTGACGCACCATCACCAGGACCACGCGCTTGCCATTCCCGCCTTCACCGAGCGCGGCGTGCGCGTCGTCATGCACGAGGCGGCGGCGCCCATGCTCGCCGCCGACGCACCGACCCTGCTCGGCTTCATGACAGAACTGATCGGCGAGACCTGGACCGAGGGCACCACGGTCGGTGCGCCGAGCGAGACCATAGGGGAATCGGCGGTCATCGATCTCGGCAATCGCCCCGTCGAGATCCGCGCCATGCCGGGCGGGCACACGCCGGGCGATTTGCTGGTGGCCGACGAGGCGAGCGGCACGCTGTTCGCCGGCGACCTAGTCTTCAACGGGCGCGCGGCCACGGTGCCCCATGCCCATATCAGCACCTGGCGGGAGCATCTGGCGGGCGTTGCGGATGGCCCTTGGCAGCGACTGGTGCCGGGCCATGGCCCTCTCATTGTCGATCGGGCAGACGTGTTGAGAGTGGCTGATTACCTGGCTTTTCTGGAGCAACATAGCGCCTGCTCCTACCGCTGGGGCGACAGCCCGGTGGAAGCCATTCAGCACAAGCCGCCACCCCCTTTCGATAGCCTTGCGCTCATCAAGCAGGAATATCAGCGATCCATATTTCAGCTCTTCCGCGCCTATGACATAGGCCCAATTCCACCCTGTCAGTGAGGCGAAAAGTTCCCTTCCGCGGGAAAATGCCTTATATCTCTAGTAAGTTCCGAGAAAGGGCTGCCAAGCCTTTGGGATTCTGTGGAAATAGGGCGGGCATGATTAATGACCGCATGGCGGCGCTGAGCGACTACCCGTTTCGCCGCCTGGCAACACTGCTGGACGACTGCACGCCGCCCGAGGGCGCGGCGCCCATCATCATGTCCATCGGCGAGCCCAAGCATCCCTATCCGCCCCTGGTTGCCGAGACCCTGGCGGCTGAGGCGGGCGACTGGGGCCGCTACCCGCCGACCATCGGCACGCCCGACTTCCGCGCCGCCGTGGCTGACTGGCTCAGCACCCGCTATGCACTGCCCGAGGGCATGCTCGAGGCCGAGCGCCACGTTCTGCCCTGCAATGGCACCCGCGAGGCCCTGTTCACCATCGCCTTGCTCGCCGTGCCGCCGGAGATTGCGGGCCGCCAGCCGGTCGTGCTGATGCCCGATCCCTTCTACCAGGTCTATGCCGGTGCCGCGGTGCTGGCCGGCGCCGAACCCGTCTTCGTCACGGCAACGGCGAACAGCGGGTTCATGCCCGATTTCGCGGCCCTGCCCGAGGATGTGCTGGCGCGCACGGCGCTCGCCTATCTCTGCACCCCTGCCAACCCGCAGGGAACAGTGGCCGATCTTTCCTATCTCGAAGACCTGCTTGCTTTGGCGCGGCAGCACGATTTCACCCTCGCCATCGATGCCTGCTACGGCGAGATCTATGGCGAAACGCCGCCGCCCGGCATCTTCGAGGCCTGCAGGGACGGCGATATGCGGAATGTCATCGCTTTCCATTCGCTATCGAAACGATCCAATGTTCCCGGGCTGCGATCGGGCTTCGTGGCGGGAGATGCGGAGCTGATGGCAGACTATGCGCGTTTGCGCAGCTATAGCGGCGGCGCCAGTCCCTTGCCGGTGCTGGCGGCGGCGACTGCCCTGTGGCGGGACGAGGCGCATGTTGTCGAGAGCCGCGCGCTCTACCGGCACAAATTCGATCTGGCGTCGAAACAATTGAACGGGCGCGCGGGTTTCTACCGGCCCGACGGCGGCTTTTACCTTTGGCTCGACGTCGGCGATGGCGAGGCCGCGACCCGGCGCCTGTGGCGTGAGACCGGGGTCAAGGCCATGCCCGGCGCCTATCTGAGCCATGGCGAGGGCGACGCCTCGCCGGGCGCTCGCTATATACGCCTCGCCATGGTGCATGACGTGGAAACCACCGAGGACGCCTTGGCGCGCCTTGCCGGGTGCCTATAAGGAGAATGCCATGACCGGCCGCAGCCACGGCATACGTACGGTTCCCTTCCTGCCTGAGCGCATGCGCGCAAGCCTGCGCCGCCACGCCATCGAGGCCGGCGCTGCGGGCCTCGCAGCAGCGGGGCTGGTCTGGCTCACGGCGGTTGCCAGCTACAATCCGGGCGATCCGTCATGGAACACCTCAAGCCCGCTCCCGGCGGACAACCTCGCTGGCAGCGCCGGGGCCTGGCTTGCCGATGCCGGCCTGCAGACCTTTGGCTGGGCCGCTGCCGTTCCCGCACTCGCGATGCTTGCTTGGGGCTGGCGCCTGTGGCGCGAGCAGCGTTTGCCGTCGCCCTGGCTGCGGCTGACAGGCCTGGTCCTGGCCATGGCGATGGCGCCCGCGGCCCTGTCGGCGACGGGTTTGCTGAACGGCGGTGTCGTCGGCGGTTTCCTGGCCAGCCGCCTTGGTGCGGCGATGGGCATGCCGGCGGCCATGGGGCTGAGCCTGTTTGCCACCCTTGCCGCCCTGGCTTTCGCGGCTGGGCTCCGTCTTGCCGAAGGCCGGGCTGCCTTTGCCGGTGGCGCGGCGGCCTTGCGCAACATGAGCAGGGCTGCGCGAGCGGCCTTGTCGCTGCTGCGGCGGAATCGGACCGTTCCTGACGAGCAGCCGCCGGCCGCGCCGTCGCGCCCCAGCAAGGCACGCAAGCGCAAGGCGCCTGCTGCTGCACGCGGTGCCACCAAGGTCGTGGCGCCCCGCCAGGCCCGTGGCGGCAAACGCGAGGAGCGAGAGCGTCAGGGCGATCTCGGCCTCGACGGCGAGGGCTTCAGCCTGCCGCCGCTCGACCTGCTGGCCGAGCCCGATGGCCAGCATGCCGCCGCCGATGACGAGGCACTGGAGCAGAACGCGCGCATGCTCGAGACGGTGTTGCAGGACTTCGGCGTGCGGGGCGAGATCCTCCGCGTCCATCAGGGCCCAGTGGTCACCCGTTACGAGCTCGAGCCCGCACCGGGCACGCGCGCGGCGCGCGTGGTCGCGCTGGCCGACGACATCGCGCGCTCCATGAGTGCGGTCTCCGCCCGTGTCGCCACCATCCCCGGGCGCAACGTCATCGGCATCGAGCTGCCGAATGCCGAGCGCGAGATCATCTTCCTGCGCGAGCTCATGGGCTCGCGCGATTACGAGAAGAGCAGCGCCGAACTGCCGCTGATCCTCGGCAAGGACATCAGCGGCGCGCCGATCATCGCAGATCTGGCGCGCATGCCCCATCTGCTGGTCGCCGGCACCACCGGCTCGGGCAAGTCGGTCGCCGTCAACAGC
>CAZKTK010000166.1:0-6923 GCA_964555535.1 uncultured Rhodospirillaceae bacterium | reverse complement strand
TCCTGCACGAGATAGCCGCTCTCGACCAGCTTCTTCACGTTGTAGGAGACGTTCGAGCCCATATAGTAGCCGCGATGGGTGAGCTCGCCGATGGTCAGATTTTCGGTCTCGATATTGCTCAACAGCACCGCCTGGACATTATTGATGTCCTCGATGCCGAGCCTGTCGAGCTCGCTCTTGACGACGTCGAGAAACCGCCTGTGTAGTCGCTCGATCAATCTGATGCAGTCGAGAAAAACGACCTTGTCGCCGGCGCGTGCGCCGGCTTCCGCTACGCCGCTATCTTGTTCATCCAAACTCATATCCGTCCCACCATTGCCCCCCGGCGGCTGCTTACGATCACAATTTACGTAAAATTTTATCCGTCTCTGGTTACCATACCGTTACCGGTCACTTTCCGGCAATCATTTTTATGATCGCTGAGTAGTCCAGACCGCCATTGCCGGCGGCGCTGAAGACACCGTACAGGGCAGCGGCTTCCGCGCCCAGCGGGGTCGCCGTGCCGCTGGCATTGGCGGCCTGCTGGGCGAGCCGCAGGTCCTTCAGCATCATGTCTGTGGCGAAGCCCGGCGCGAAATCGCGATTCGATGCGGCTGTCTCCACGATCCCGGCGACCGGCAAGTGGTTGAGCATCGCCCAGCAGCTCCCCGACGCGTTCGAGGAGATATCGAACAGGGTCTGTGCCTCGAGCCCGAGGGAGTCGGCGAGCGTGAAGGCCTCGCCGAGCGCGATCATGGAAATGCCGAGGATCATGTTGTTGCAGATCTTCGCCGCCTGGCCGTTGCCGCTGGGTCCGGCATGGACAATCTTGCGTCCCATCTTGGCCAGCACCGGCTCCGCCTTGGCGAAGGCCGCCGCATCCCCGCCCACCATGAAGGTCAGCGCCGCCGCCGACGCCCCCGCGACACCGCCCGAGACCGGCGCGTCGAGCATGGCAAGCCCCGCCGCCGCGGCGGAATTCGCCACCTCGCGCGCACTGTCCACATCGATGGTGGAGCAGTCGATCAGCACGGCACCCGGCGGCGCCGCAGCGACAACACCGCCATCGCCGCAATAGACCTCGCGCACGTGGGCGCCCGCAGGCAGCATGGTGATGACCATCTCCGCGCCGTCCACCGCTGCCGCCGGCGTATCCGCAGCCACCGCACCCTCGGCGACCACTGCCGCGACAGCCTCGGGCGAGACGTCGAAAGCCGTCACCGCATCGCCTGCCTTGAGCAGGTTGCGCGCCATCGGCCCGCCCATATTGCCGACTCCGATGAAGCCGATCTTCATAGCTCTTCTCCCTCAGTCGAATGTCAGGTCGCGCGCGCCGAGCGGCGCGAAATAGGCCTCGATGGCGTCATCCGTCACCGCCTCGAGATTGGCCGGCTGCCAGGCAGGCGCATTGTCCTTGTCGATCAACAGCGCGCGCACACCTTCGGCGAAATCGTGACCGGCCATGAAGCGCTGGCAGAGCCGGTATTCCATGACCATGTTGGCATCGAAATCGAGGGTCGCCGCGCGCACGAGCTGGCGTTGTGCCACTGACAGGCTGAGCGGCGCCATGCGCCGCAGGGTCGTCGCCGTCTTCTCCGCCCACTCGCCGCCTTCCGCATCTAGTGCTGCGAGAATGCCCTCAATGCGGTCCGGCGCGAAACAGCGATCAATGGCCTCGCGCTGCGCCGTCATCGGCGCCGTACCCGGATCTTCGCCATAGCGATCGAGCAGTTCCTCCATAGGCGCCTCGCCGATGGCATCGACAAATGCTGCGAGGTTGCCATCGGAGACATAGTGGGTCGCGGCGCCGAGATAGACACAGTCGGCAGCCCGCGCTCGGGCGCCGCTCAAAGCCATGTAGAGGCCGGACATTCCCGGAAAGCGCGCCAGCACGTAGCCGCCGCCCACATCGGGGAAGAAGCCGATGGCCATTTCCGGCATGGCGAGCACCGTGCGCTCAGTGGCGATGCGGTAGCGACCGTGGATCGACAACCCGACGCCGCCGCCCATGGTGATGCCGTCGAGGATCGCCACATAGGGCTTCTGGTAGGAGCGGATGATGCGGTTGAGGCGGTATTCCTCGCGAAAGAATTCTGCGCTGAGACCGGTGCCCACCTCGCCGGCGAGAATGCGCTTGGCGATGCCGACCACATCGCCGCCGGCGCAGAACGCGCGCTCGCCGGCCCCTGTGATTACCACCTCTCTTACACCGTCGTCGGCGGCCCATTTCGCCAGTTTGTCGGTAATTTCCAGCACCATGCCATGGGTCAGGGCATTCAGCGCCTTGGGACGGTTAAGGGTGATGCGGCCAACGCCGCGCACCGTCGCGAAGAGAACGTCTGGCTCACTCATCGGGGGGCATTTTCAGTCAACAGCTTGCGAGCGATGATCACGCGCATGATTTCGTTGGTGCCTTCGAGAATCTGGTGCACCCGCAGGTCGCGCAGGATGCGCTCGACGGGGTAGTCGCGCAGATAGCCGTAGCCGCCATGCAGCTGCAGCGCCGCATTGCAGATGTCGAAACCGGCATCGGTCGCGAAGCGTTTGGCCATGGCGCATTGCAGGGTGGCGTCGGGCGCCGCCGCATCGAGCCTGGCCGCCGCGCGCCAGATCATCAGCCGCGCCGCCTCAAGCTCCGTCGCCATATCGGCGAACTTGAATTGCAGGGCCTGGAATTCCGCCAGCTTGTGGCCGAACTGCTCGCGCACCTGCATATGCTCGCGCGCCGCATCCAGCGCCGCACGGGCACCGCCCAGCGAGCAGGCACCGATATTGATACGTCCGCCGTCGAGGCCCTTCATGGCGATCTTGAAGCCATCGCCTTCTTCGCCGATGCGATTGGCCACCGGCACGCGGCAGTCTTCGAAGATCACCGCCGCGGTGGGCTGGGAATGCCAGCCGAGCTTCTTCTCCTGGGCGCCGAAGGAGAGGCCGGGGGTGTCCTTCTCCACCACCAGGCAGCTGATGCCGCCCGCACCGTCACCGCCCGTGCGCACCATGCAGACATAGATGTCGGACGACCCGCCGCCCGAGATGAAGGCCTTGGCCCCATCGAGCACGTAGTCGTCGCCGTCGCGCCGCGCGCGGGTGCGCAAGCTCGCGGCGTCGGACCCCGCGCCCGGCTCTGTCAGGCAATAGCTCGCGAACAGATCCATGGTGCTGAGCCCCGGCAGCCAGCGGGCACGCTGGCCGTCGTCGCCGAAGCTGTCGATCATCCAGGCGGCCATGTTGTGGATCGAGACATAGGCGGCGGTGGACGGGCAGGCCGAGGCAAGTTCCTCGAGCACCACCGCCGCATCGACGCGCCCGAGGCCCGTGCCGCCATGTTCGGGGTCGCAATAGAGGCCGGCGAAGCCGAGCCCTGCCGCCTGGCGCAGCACGTCCACCGGGAAGATGCCCTCTTCGTCCCAGGCGGCCGCCTCCGGCGCCATGCGCTCCGTGGCAAAGCTCCGCGCCACCTCGCGAAATGCCAGCTGTTCCTCGCTCAGATCGAAGTCCACGTGCCCCTCCCGTTGCCGCCGGGATGTTATACCAAGGTTCCGCCGGCAACACTGGAGGATTTTCAGGCGCGCGCCGGCGCATTACACTCGCCGCTTCCGTGACAAGGAGCCTTCGATGCCCGGACCCCGCCTGCCTGCCGACCCCGGCCGCTACCCCAATACGCGCCTGCGCCGCAACCGGCGCGACGACTGGAGCCGCCGCCTGGTTTCGGAGACCCGCCTCAGTGTCGACGACTTGATCTGGCCGGTGTTCGTGCACGAACTCGACGGCCCGGCGCCCGTGCCTTCGATGCCGGGGGTGGAGCGCTTGTCCGTCGCCGGCCTGGTCGAGGCGGCCGGCGAGGCCGCGGCGCTCGGCATTCCGGCGCTGGCGATCTTCCCGGTGGTCGATCTGGCGCTGAAGACAGAGGAAGCGGAAGAAGCCTGCAACCCGGACAATCTGGTCTGCCGTGCGGTGCGGGCGGTGGCGGTGGCCGTGCCCGACATCGGCATCGTCTGCGACGTGGCGCTCGACCCCTTCACGAGCCACGGCCAGGACGGCCTGGTGCGCGACGGCTATGTGGTCAATGACGAGACCGTCGAGGTGCTGGTCAAGCAGTCCCTGGTACAGGCAGCGGCGGGCTGCAACGTGATCGCGCCCTCGGACATGATGGACGGGCGCGTCGGTGCCATCCGCGCGGCGCTCGATGGGGCGGGTCACGACGGCGTGCGCATCATGGCCTATGCGGCAAAATACGCTTCCGGATTCTACGGCCCCTTCCGCGATGCGGTGGGCTCGTCGAGCAATCTCGGCCAGGGCGACAAGCGCACCTACCAGCTCGACCCGGCCAATGGCGACGAGGCTCTGCGCGAGGTCGCCTTCGACATCGCCGAGGGCGCCGATATGGTGATGGTCAAGCCCGGCATGCCCTATCTCGATATCGTCTGGCGCGTCAAAGACGCCTTCGGCCTGCCCACCTACGCCTATCAGGTGTCCGGCGAATACGCCATGCTGGCCGGCGCCGGCGCCAATGGCTGGCTCGACGGCGAACGCGTGATGATGGAAAGCCTCGGCGGCTTCAAGCGCGCCGGCGCCGACGGCATTTTGACCTATTACGCCATGCGCGCGGCAAAGCGACTAAAGGCGGGCTGAGCGGAGAATAATTGGTGACAGTTACCTATTTCCCTCGAGCCTTATGACATCGAACACGTTGGAAATAGGTAACTGTCACCAATTATTCTCCTTGTGGCAAAACTGTCTCCGTTTGTCTCTGCAGAAACCTTACCGCACAGCGATCATGCCACGGAACGTGGCTGCCGCGACCATGGAACCCCACATGGCCGCCTGAGGACGGCATGAGCAGGCCCAGCGCTGGATTGGACCAGTCCTGGCAGCGATACGAAGCGGCCGGAATCCAGGGATCGTCCGCGGCGTGGATGACCAGCGTCGGGATGATGATGCGCCGGAGGTAGGGCGCTGCCGAGGACTTCGCGTAGTAGTCGTCGGCACCGGCAAAGCCGTGGCGGGGCGCGACGAAGCGGTCGTCGAAGGCGCGCACGGTCTTGGCCTCCATGATGGCTTGGCGCTCGGCCTCGTTGAGCCGTGCGCCCTCGCCTGTCGCCTCGCGCTTCATGTGGTGGAGCAGCCAGCGCTGATAGGGTGCGTTGCGTGGCTTGGCGAACCGGGCCGAGGCCGCCGCCAGGTCGATCGGCGCCGAGACCGCGACGGCGCCGCGCACGCCGGCGAGCCCCTCGCCCTCCCCAAGCGCCTTGAGCATCATATTGGCACCTAACGAATAGGCAAAGAGCAGATACTCGCTTTCGCCGCGCTCGCGCAAGACGGCCAGCGCCGCCCGCAGATCCTCGCTGCGCCCGGCGTGGTAGTGCCCGCCGCAAGACGCGCGCGAGGGTCCGGCGCCACGCAGGTTGAGCCGCAGCACACGATAGCCCTGGGCAAGCAGATGACGCGCGCTGGTCTGGATATAGGCGCTTTCCTCGCAGCCGCTGAGGCCGTGTATGAGAATGACGAGCGGCGCGCGCGTAGGCTGCGCCGGCACGTTCAAGGCCGCCGCCAGCACGTCGCCGTCGCCGAGCGCCAAGGCAACCCGCTCGCCGGAAAGCGGCGGCGGCGGGCACAACCAGTTGCGCAAGGTTTGCAGGTCGGGACCGTGATCCTCCCCCACTGAATTGGTCCATGTCCTATCATCAGGAATTGGAGGAGGACCAATCATGGGGATCAAGAGGCTGTCCTCGCTCGCCTTGCCCGTGATCGGCCCCGGCCACAGCGGCCTGCCGTTCCGCCCCTTGATCTGCTTCAGTGCCGCCTGCACTACCGCCACATCGTGAACCCTGTTGAGACCGCCTTTGCCGACCGATCCAGTGAGTATGATCATATCTTCCTCGTGCAATTTTGAATAGCAGAAAACCGTTTGGTTGCGCCGATCCGCTATGGGGACTGTATCACCAACGTCAATATATCGAAGACATCTATTTCCAGATTTTTCCAACATTATTGCAAAAGTATCCGAAAAACCAATGGTTTGAAGTATCCTAATTATTCACAGATTGTCCCCATTTAGTATCGCCAGAACGTGCCACCCGACGAATCACTGCCGCCAGCGTGGCCGGCAATGGCGGATTGACGGCGGTGGGTGGGCTGCGGAGAATGTCGGCCTCGGCGAAAGTGGCGGTCAGAGGACGGGAGCTTGGCCATGGTGAGTTTCGAGGCGCTTGACGGGCCCTTCGGTGTGGCGGTGCATGGGGTGGACGTGGCCAAAGGCGTCGATGACGCGACTTTCCGTCGGCTGGCCGAGGCGCTCTACGAGAAGCGCGTCATCGTGCTCAAGGGGCAGGACTGCGGCAAGGACGCCTATCTCGCCTTCGGCCGCCAGTGGGGCGCACCCATTCCCCATGTGGTCGATACCGCGCGCATGCCCGATTTTCCGGAGATGATGGCGCTCGGCAATACCAGCGAACGCGCCAAGGACGATATCAGCCGCAATGCCGCCGCCTTCTGGCACACGGACCAGTCCTATGACGCGGATCCGGCGACGGCGACGATGCTCTATGCACGCAAGGTGCCGGACGGCGCCGGGCAGACGCGTGTCGCCGACATGAAGGCGGCCTATGACGATCTCGACGCGGATATGCGCGCGCGCCTCGACGATCTCGTCGCCATGCATTTCTACGGCGCCACCTCGGGCCAGGACGGCGAGATCGGCATCGCCACGGTGACCGCGCGCCAGGCCGAGGAAGTGCCGCCGGTGCCCCATCACCTGGTGCGCGCCCACACGGTGAAGGGCGAGAAGGCGCTCTATGCGGTGGCGGGCACGGCCTTTGGCATCGAGGGCATGGCGAACGACGAGGCCCTGGCGCTGATCGCCGAGCTCAAGGCTCATGTCACCCAGGACAAATATGTCTACGAGCACGCCTACGAGGTCGGCGACATCGCCATGTGGGACACCC
>CAZKTK010000165.1:0-6935 GCA_964555535.1 uncultured Rhodospirillaceae bacterium | reverse complement strand
GCACGTATGGATCTTGGAAAGAGAGGGGTAATGAAGTATACACCAAGATATCGCGCAACCACTTTGACTATGGGTATTTTGGAGGGTGTGGCGTATGGGATGATACTTCTTGGTTTTGTTGTGATTGGTGTGAGTTTTATTACAGGTGGTCTGATCCACCTTGCCGGTGGTGAGCTGACTGTCTGGTCACGTTTCGTGGCGACCCTGCCGGGAATCGGATTGTCGATCGCTGGCCTGTCGTTTCTCGTCTTCATTCAAACCAGCCGCGCGACAGTGGATTGTGCGGAGCTTACCCGCGAACTCCTATTTCTGCTCAAGCAGGGCGACGACGTGGCCCCATCCCCGCGCCAACGCCGCCGTATCCTGAGTGGATTGGCCAAGGCTTTGCGTCAGGTTTAATCGTCTACCTCGCAACGAAATTCTTCGAACTTGCCGTTGGCGGCACGGGGAATCTCGTCGCAATAGGTGATGTCGAGGCGGAATTCGTCACCGAATTTTCCGGCAACCAGCTGGTGTACGCTAGCCTCTGCCGCCTTGGATAATTCTTGCGGTACGACCAGGCGCAGTTCGAGGTCGAGACGGGTTTTCTGTATGAACTGGAACTGGCGGATATCGCCAATCGCCATGAAGCTCCTGACCCAGTTTTCCGGAAAGATGCGATCGCCATTGGGCAGGATTATGAGATTTCTATGGCGACCCATGATGCGCTCCAGCACCGGTAAGCCGCGGCCGCAGATGCAGGGCGTTCCCATGGTAGCATAGTCCCCTATCTGATAGCGAAGCAGCGGCGAAGCGTAATTGTTCAGCGCGGTTATGACGACGCGACCGGTCTCACCTGGCCGGCAGGGCTGCCCGTCTTCATCCAGCACCTCGACGAGCACGTTCTCTGCCTGCACATGCAAGGCTGTGCTCTCGGGGCATTGCAAGGCAATCGTACCAATCTCCATCGCGCTGTAATTCTCCGCGATAGATATGCCCCATTCGCTTTCGATGATGGCGCGCACATCAGGATCCAAGGCCTCGCCGAAAACACGTGCCTGGCGCAGGCGCTTGGGCTTGCGGCCTGTTTCACGCGAGCGCTCGACCAGTGCAAACAGCGTGTGGGGGTGTGTTTGGACATAGTGCGGGTCCTCGGCGATCAGGGCATCCAGGATATCCGCGATCGACCATGCAATATCTATGCGCACCACCGGCCCGGTCTGCGGCAACGGCGCCCAGCGGGCACGGCGGGGCGTTTTGCCCGGCGCATAGGCGGTGCGAATGTCAACGCTCTTGGCTTGAAAGTCGCGCTCGTGCCAGAGGTGGCTGCGCATTGTCATGGCGCGCATGAAGAGCGCCGTCACGTCATTACCCCGTACTTCGATGGGCCGTCCCGTCGAGCCTGATGAGCGAACGGGATATGCCTGTCCGTGGCCATTTGGCGTGGTGCGCGAAAAGAGATCGCTGCCGGCATCCTGGATATCGTTGCGGGTCATCTGCGGGATGGTGCGGAATGACTCCGCGGTCAGAGCTGCGCCCACCGGGGCCGTTGCAAGGCGCTTGCGATGAAAGGGAACATGGAGCCTGGCATGGCCGATCAGGTTGCTCGCCTGCCGCAATTGGGCCGCGAGGATCGCCTCTGCCGGCCAACGTTCGCTTTGCTGAAACTGGAACTGCAGCGCCAGCGCTTGCGCGTCCATGGGCTGTGAGAGCTTGGGCCAGACCAGCGCGGGTGGCCGAGTGGCAAAGGCGTTCGTCGTCGCCTTTGCGGCAATCTTTCCGGACGCCGACGGCTTGGCCGCGGGACGCCCGCCAAGCGAGAGCTTGCCGCTAACCTTCGGCGCCTGTGGCGGTTTCGCCATCGTCGCTCTTTCTCAGTGCTGCGAGGAAGTCGATCAATTGCCCCATCTGTGCCTTTGCCTCGGCCGCACGGGCCGTGGCATCGCGCTCGCGCCAGTTGTAGAATCCCTTGCCGGAGGCCGCGCCGATATCGCCGCCGGCTATCATCGCCTGTACCATCTTGTTGGGCTCCGCCGAATGATGGAGCGCAGGCACGATGCTTTGCTGGGCAAGAGCGTGGACGCTGAGGCCGCTGAGATCCTTTTGCTCGATCAGGCCGGTGATGCACATGCGTGGCCCGAACAGGGTTCGGGCGAAGGCGTCGACATCCTCCACCGTCACGATGCCTTCCTCGATCAAGTGATACGCCTCATGCAACACCGCATGCTGCAGACGATTGATGAGAAACCCGATCACCGGCCTGCGCAGCATGATGACCTGCTTGCCGCTCCGCTCCAGCGCCGCCTGGGCGCGCTCGGCGACCTCGGGAAGGGTCTCTTCCAGCATGGCGCATTCGACCATGGGCAGGGTATCGGCGGGCTGCATGTAATGGATCGCCATGAAGCGGCTTCGGCTGCCTTCCGACAGGGGGGCGGCGATCTCCTCGATCGGCAGGCCGGAGGTGTTGGTGCCCAGGATCGGGCCGCCCGAGCCTGTGCCGTAGCAGCTTTCCAGCTGGGCGAAGAGCGCATGTTTGAGCGGCGTCTCCTCCGGTACGGACTCGATGATCAGGTCAGGTGCCTCGGCCGGCGGATCGGCCACTGCCGTCATGCCATGGGGCAGGGCGCCATGACGGCTTGGGTCGCGACTCATTACCGTGGTCTCGAAGCCTGCCCGCGCAAAGGAAAGCGCGATGCCCCGGCCCATGGTGCCGTAGCCGACGACCATCACGCGCCGGATGGGTTGCTGTGTGTCGTTGCTCATGTAGATAGCCTCTGTGCCTCGGGTCGGGTCACAGTATGATCAATCCTGGGAGGTACGCCATGGATGATTTCGTCCATCGACAGCAACCCGGCCGGATCGTTTTCGGCGACGGGGCCTGGCGCCGTTTGCCCGATGAGTTGGCGCGTCTCGGCGCGCGCCGTGTGCTCATCGCAACAAGCGCCAGCAATCGCCCGCTGGCCGAGAGCTTGGCCGAGGCGCTTGCCGGTGGTTGCGTGGGCCTCCTGGACGATGCGCGCCAGCACATACCCGTTGAGCAGGCCGAACGCGCACGGAAAGTCGCGCACGACGCCGGCGCCGATGTTCTGGTCGCCGTCGGTGGCGGGACGCCCCTCGGGCTTGCCAAGGCCGTCGTGCACGAGACCGACACTGCCGTTGTCGCCGTTCCGACGACCTATTCGGGCTCAGAAATGACGGGCATTTCCGGCATCACCCGCCACGGGGTCAAGCGTACAGAAACCTCGTCCGCGATGTTGCCCAAGCTTGTCATCTATGACCCGGAACTCACCCTGCCGCTGCCCAGGGCGGCTACAGCGGTGCCGGACGATCTGGAGGCTCGGTCGTGCGCTCTCTACGGCGCCTACCTCGCGGGTCTCGCCCTTGGGGCGACCGGAATCGCCTTGCATCACAAGCTATGCCACGTGCTCGGCGGCAGCTATGGGCTGGGTCATGGCGAGGTCAACGCCGTGGTGCTGCCATATGCCGCAGCCTTCAACGCGCCGGCCGCGCCTACGGCAATGGCGAGCGTGGCCCGCGCGCTGGGCCTCGTCGAGCCGGATGAGGGCAGGGCGGCCGACGCCGCAGGCGGCTGTCTCTATGACTTCGCGCGGCGCATCGGCGCGCCCGCAAGCTTGCGAGATCTCGGGTTGGATCACGCGGTACTCGACGAGGCGGCGAAAATTGCCGTAGATGTCATTGCGGAGAACCCTCGGCCGCTCAGCCTTGACCCCATTCGCAACGTTCTCGAAAACGCCTGGCATGGCGAACGCCCCGCCTGACCTACTTCACCGGAAAGGGAGACACGATGACCGACGAAACCGCCACGCAAGCGCAGCTCGAGGCGCTGGCCAAGCTCGATACGCCGACCGTCTGCAATGCGATAGAATTGGTAGAGGATGGCCGCCGCGCCTTCGGCTTCACCACCAAGATGCTGCAGCCTGTTCGCCCGGAGCTTGGTGTCATGGTGGGCGTTGCGCGGACGGTGACGGTACGCGCCAGTCGGCCGTCGACAATGGATGCGGAAGCGATGCGTGACGTTCGTTTCGGCTATCTCGACTATGTCGAGTCCGCCACCCTGCCGGCGATCTGCGTCGCCCAGGATATCGATGACGGCGACGCGGGCTTCGGCTGCTTCTTCGGTGAGGTCAACAGCGCCATCCACATGGCGCTCGGTTGCCCAGGCCTGGTGACCAATGGCGCCATTCGCGACCTAGACGACCTGGCGCCGGGCTTCCAGGCCCTGGCCGGCAGCGTCACGCCGAGCCACGGCTTCATCCATGTGGTCGATTTCGGCGGCACAGTCGAAATCTTGGGCATGACCGTGAACTCCGGCGATCTGGTGCATGCCGACAAGCACGGCGCGACGGTTCTGCCGCGCGGAAAGGTCGACGAGGTGCTGGAGGCGGCCGGGCTGATGGCGCGGCGCGAGGCCGTGGTGCTGAAAGCGGCGCAGACGCCGGGCGTCGATGCCGCGGCGATCAAGCAGGCCTGGCTCGATATGGCGAAAGTGACCTAATCGTCGTTTTCGTTGTCTACGTCGAATATCTCCGTCACGGGCAGCACGGCAATATCACGGAACTTGCCGTGTTGGGCGTGATCCAGATCGATCAGGCTGGATATGCGTGAATAGCTCGATTCCATGATCACGCTTTCGTCGCCTTCGATATTGCGGCGAATGCCGTAGCGCACATTCTCGCGCAGTTTCGACGGCAGTTTGCCGATCATGTTCTTGGTTGCCCAGACGGTGCCCTCGCGGGCGAAATCGCTCAAGCGGGCGCTGCGGTTGATGGTGTCGCCGAGCGCCGTGAACTCGAGATGGGTGGGGGTGCGGTAGCTTCCGAACCACTCCTCGCCCTCGTCGAGGCCGATATTGAGCTGCAGCTCGTTGACCCAGTTCTTGCGCCGCTGCCACTTGCGGCTCACCGAGCGCATGATCTCTTTCATCTCCAGCGCGCAGGCCAGCGCATTGTGGATGTAATTGCAGTCCGGCTGCGGGAAGAAGTAATAGACCATGCCGTCGCCGACATGCTTGCCGTAGGTGCCGTAGTATTTCCGCAGCAGCGGTGCCATCGAGCCCCAGACGTGATTGATCAGCTCGAAATATTCCTCAGGGGGCATTTCCGCGCAAATCTTGACCGAGCCCTGAATGTCCGCCACCAGCACCGTCAGCGGTGTGAGATAGGGCCGCCGGCTTTGCAGCAGATCGCGGATCACCAAGTCTCTGCGAGACAGGAAGGCGAGCAGATTGTCGCTGTCATCGGCGACGGGCACATAGGCGAAGAAAATGCCCTCGCGGAAGAAGCTGGCATAGAGCGTGTGCGGGCGCGGCCCTGAGACGGCGTCGCCCAGATCGACCTCGGTGTGCAACAGCGGCTGCGGCGTTATCGGCTCCACCGCATCGTAGAGCTCACCCAACCGGGTCACTTCGTCCCCATGCCCGGTATCGTCAATCGAGAACAGGGCGGCCTTCGACAGGCGTTTCTTGGCGACCGACAGGTGGAAGCTGAGCACGCGCTCCCAGGCCTCGTCGTGATGCGCCCGGCCGGCATCGGCGAAGAAGGTAAAGAGGTTGCGTTCGGTAAGGTCGCTCGGCATGCCGTTGCGGAGGGAGAAGATGTCCTCCTCGCCTGCGGCGTTCGCCCACTCGACCTCGAACTTGTTGTTGACCAGATAGGCGGGGTGGTGGAAGTCGCCCATCGAAAGCATGAGCGGTCCGAGCTGGCTGCTGTCGCTCAACTTAGGCGCCGCCGTTTTGGCCTGGCGGCGTTCCCTGCCGTTCAATGCCGCGGCCCCGCTGGTGCCGCCGGCGAGTGTGTCGGCGATATCCGCCATGCTCTGGCCGCGACGCTTCAGGCGCGCGACTTGCTTGAGGGTGTCCAATACCTCGTCAGGAAAATAGCCGACCCGGGCAGAGCGGCCCTTGCCGTTGCTCTCCTGTTGCACCACTGGTTTCGGCACGATGCCGAGCGCAATGTAATTGTTCAGGGTCGATCGCGAGAGACCCGTGCGCTCGAGAATTTCCTTGCTGGACAGCTATGGTATCGCCTGTCTTCGCTTTGCTCCGTGCCGGGCCGGTCCCGGTACGACTGCGCAAAAGAATCTATTGTCCCGTTAACCAAAAATCAACCTGTCCAGGACAAGTCCCTGGATTCATTGTGAAAAATGCAACAGTTCAGGCAATCAATTAAGTGGATAACTGGACAGACTGGCCCCAATTGAGTGATCAGAAATATGCGGTAACATATTGAAATATAATAAGTTGCTTTGTGTCCAAGGCCTGCTTGGACACTGCCAGATACTGTCTGTCCAAAGGGCGGTTCGGGTCAGTCTCTTTTTCGCTTGTCGGCTTCGTTTGTCGCGCGAATTTGTGCACTGACCTCATTCCAGTCGTCATCTGAAAGGGCATGCAGGCGTCCGAAACTGCCGGCACCGTCCAGGTATTGGCCACCGTCTATCGGGATCACGGCGCCGGTGATATAGGCGCATTGATCGGCCAACAGGAAGGCCGCCAGATTGGCCAATTCGGCATGCTCGCCGACGCGCCCCAAGGGGACGCTCTTTTCGTATTCCCGGGCGTCCAGTGAGCCCGGCATCAAACGTGCCCATGCCCCTTCGGTAGGGAACGGGCCGGGGGCAACGGCGTTCAATCGGATGCCGTGCTTGCCCCACTCGACGGCGAGGCTGCGCGTCATTGCGGCGACCCCGGCTTTCGACATGGCAGAGGGTACAACGAAGGGAGAGCCGGTCCAGACCCATGTGGCGACGATGCTGATGACGCTGGCGGGCGTGCTGTCGGCGATCCATCGCTTGCCACAGGCCTGGGTGACGTAGAACGTGCCATGCAGGACGATGTTGGCGATGGCATCGAAACCGCGTGGGCTCAAGTCCTCGCTACGCGAGATGAAATTGCCGGCGGCATTGTTGATCAGCCCGTGCAGAGGGCCGCCCTGCCAGAT
>CAZKTK010000164.1:0-6948 GCA_964555535.1 uncultured Rhodospirillaceae bacterium | reverse complement strand
GCGAGGGCAGGCTGTAGAGCATGCCGTCATGGCCCATGGCGATGCCGTCGTCGACGGCGATGGTGTTGAACTCCTTGGCCACGGCGCCGGCCTTCTCGATCTCGCGCGCCACCATCTGGCCGAGATCCTTCAAATGCACGTGCCCCGGCACGAACTGGGTGAAGGAGTTGGCGATGGCGACGATCGGCTTGTCGAGGTCGGCTTCGGCGGTGCCGGTGCCCCGCCAAAGGGCGCGTGCGGCGGCCTGTCCGGCGCCTTGGGTGGTGCGGTGCGAGCGAAAAGCGGGCACGATTCTCTCCTGATGAGATGCTGACGGGCGGATTGGCAAGGGCGGAAAAGTGTTTCATACTCTCCTTTGGGAATGACAGGCAATGGGAGGACGACATAATGCTGAAGAAGCTTGCGCTTATGCTGGTGGTGTTCGCCTGGACGGGGGCGGCGATGGCCGCGGGCGACTACCCGCTCGATCAGTTCGAGGCCATGACCCAATGCATGAGCGACCCCTCATGCGGGGTGGAGCCGGAAGACCGCATCGACGGCGCCGTGGGGGACGCCGAGGACCTCACCTACAAATACCCCATCTGCGTCAGCGGCTGCGTGCCGGTCTGCACCACGGAAGCCTGCTGGTGCGAAGCCGACGACAAGTGTTGACGGGTTAGGCACACGGCCGATGAAACGAGGCGGCGGTCGCGATGCGGCCGCCGCCTTTGCCTGTGGCATCGCGTGAATTCAGTTCGGTACCAGTCACCGAACTTCCGATTGTGGTTTCGGCATAAACACACCTTTAAGTTCGGTGACTGGTACCGAACTCTGCCGGCGGCGTCAGGCGATGGATTCGTCCGGCAGCACAGCTCTCAAAACCGCACCCAGCACCACCATCGTGGCGATGGGGCCGCGGGCGAAGGCGGCGGCGGTCTTGGCCAGGTCGGCGAGAGCGGCGACGTCGGGCGTGGGCAGGCCGGCGGGCGGGGCCATGGTTGCTGCGGTCTTCTCCGCGCTGGCCAGCGCGTGCTCGTGGAGGGTGGTGATGTCCGATTTGGCCGCCGTCATCCGGGCGGGCGAGAAAACCGAGGCCGACGCCAGGGCCAGCACGCCGGGCCAGGGGGCGAGGTGGCGGTAGAGGCTGGGGATGATCGGCCGCTCGCCGGCCGCAACCGGCGCGCTGATCTCGCGTACCAGCGCCGCGGTGTCTTCGTCCATGTCGGCCATGGCGAGGATCGGCGGCAGGGGCGGCTGCGAGGGCGGCGCGGCCGCATCGTCCGGCGCCGCCGGATCGTGCCCGGCGCCGCCGTCTTCCAGGAAGCGCGCAAGCGCCGACATGGCGAACAGGTTGCCCGAATTGCCCGTGTTGTAGGCTTCGACGATGAAGCGGATGGTATCGAGCGCGTGCGGCCCGACTCCGGCCACGGCGAAGGCGGGCAGCGGGATCGGGGCGGCGTTCGTTGTGTCGATCTCTGCCACTGCCGCGTCCGCTGCCTGGCGAAAGCGGCCCGAGACGAAAGGCGGTCTGAGACAACCCCACGCCCAGGGCAGCAGCCCAGGCGTCGCCGCCATGTGGCGGTAGATGAGGTTGACCATGCCGACGCCGGTGCAAGCGCGGATGTCGCGATAGAGGGCGGCAGTCTCCGCGTCCGCCTGTGCCTCGGGAATTTCGGTCGTCTCGCTCATGATCGGGCCAGTCTAGCCAAGACCGGCGCGCGGAAACAGAGGTATGGCTTGGTTCGAACGTCAGGCGCCGCTACTTGGTGCGCACGGCGTTGAGGAACTCGTCGACGGCGGCCTGCAGGGAGTTCGACTGATCGGTCAGGTCGCCCGATAGGGTGGCGACCTGGGTGGCGGCCGTTCCGGTCTCGTCGGCCGCCTGATTGACGCCGGCGATATTTTCGCTCACGTCCTGGGTGCCGCTCGCGGCCTGCTGAACGCTTTGGGCGATCTCTCGGGTGGCGCCCTGCTGCTGCTCCACCGCCGCGGCAACGGCCGACGCGATCTCGTTGATCTGCGAGATGGTGCTGCCGATGCCCTGGATGGCCTCGACCGCGTGGGTCGTGGCGCCCTGGATGCTGGCGATCTGGGACGAGATGTCGTCGGTGGCCTTGCTGGTCTGGGTGGCCAGGTTCTTGACCTCGCTGGCGACCACGGCGAAACCCTTTCCGGCATCGCCGGCGCGCGCTGCCTCGATGGTGGCATTCAGTGCCAGCAGATTGGTCTGTTCGGCAATACTCGTGATCAGCTCGATCACCTCGCCGATCTGTTCCGCTGCATCGGCCAGGCCATTGACCTCCTTGTTGGTGCGCTCGGTCTCTGCCACCGCAGTGCCGGTGATCTCGGACGATTGGGCGACCTGACGGCCGATTTCGGCGATGGAGCTAGCCAACTCCTCGGTGGCGGATGCGACGGTTTGCACATTGACGCTGGTCTCTTCCGCGGCGGAGGCCACGGAAAGCGCCCGGCTGCTGGTCTGCTCGGCGGTGACCGACATGGCTTCGGCGGACGATTCCATCTGGCCGCCGGCCGACGTCAACGCGCCCATCACGGAATTGACGGTGCCTTCGAACTTCTCGATGGCATTCCGGGTGGCCAGGTTCTCGGCCTCGGCGCGGCGTGCGGCCTCTTCCTGCTCCGCTTCCATGCGCGCCTGCTCGATGGAATTCGCCTTGAGCACCTCGACCGCCTTGGCGATCTCGCCAATCTCGTCGTCGCGCTCGGATGCCGGCACCGCGATGCCCTGGTCGATGGCCTCCCGGCGCTCGTCGTCGACGCGGCCCTCGTCCTTGTCGACAATGGAATCCATCGCCGCCAGCATTACGGTGAGATCCTGGTGGCGCATGCGGTTGACAACCACAAGCTGGTGTTCGCGTTCGATCACGTGATCGATGTCATTGCCGATCGCCATTTGCGTGACAATCGTAATGGTTGCCAATGTGGCCAATGCCATCACTGCAACCAAGGCAATACTGAGTAGCTTACGCGAAACCGTCCACACCATCGGCGCTTTCCCTTGTGTCTTCCACACCGGCAGAAGCCAGCGGTTGATCATTGTCCGGGGCAGCGCTCCGGCATGGTCCCCGGCACCTGTCCGGTGGCGGTATCCATGTGGCCTTCGGCGCCTGCCTCGCCTTGGATTCTGGAATTAGCGTGAGACAGCCGGTAGTCAAGCGTGACGGCTGCGAGCATGCGTCGAGGTGGTCGGGAATATGAGCTCGAGAGCGGGCGGAAACATAAACGCCGCCTCGGGCTTGGGAGGGAGAGGCCCTGCCCGAGGCGGCCAACCGGGCGATTTGTGGGGGGTTACATCGCCCTGACTTCGACGAGGAACTCGTCCACTTGCCCGCGCAGGAATTCGGACTGCTGGGCAAGCTCGCCGGCGCCGCCGAGCACTTCGCTGGCGGCTTTGCCGGACTCGGACGATGACTGGTGCACGCCCGATACGTTCCGTGTCACCTCTTCGGTTGCCGCACCTTGCTCCGTCACGGCGGAGGCGATCGTGGTCGATATCTCGTTGATCTGCTCGATCGTGGTGCCGATGGTCTGCAGCGCCTTGACGGCATCGCCGGTCGCGTTCTGGATGCCGTTGATCTGCGACGAGATCTCGTCGGTCGCTTTGGCGGTTTGCGTGGCAAGGTTCTTGACCTCGCTGGCGACCACGGCGAAACCCTTGCCGGCATCGCCGGCGCGCGCCGCCTCGATGGTCGCGTTGAGGGCCAGGAGGTTGGTCTGCGCCGCGATGTCGTTGATCAAGTTGACGATCTCACCGACCTTCTCGGCAGCCTCGCTGAGGCCCATGACCAGCTCGTTCGAACGCTTCGCCTGCTGGACGCCTTCGGTCGTTATCGCCGTGGCGGACGCAAGCTGGCGCGAAATCTCCTGGATCGACGAGCTGAGCTCCTCCGCGGCCGAGGCAACGGTGGACGCTTGACTGGCGGTTTTCTCGGCGGTTGCCGCCATCGCCTCCGAGGAGGCCTGCATCTCGGTCGCCGCGGATGAAACGGTCTCCACCACGCCCTTCACGTTTTGCTCGAAGTCGTCTGCGACGCCGACCTGCTTGGTCACCACAGACCAGCTCAACATCGGGCCGATGTAATTGCCGGAGGCATCGTTGATGGCCGAAACCTGGAGGTTCAGGGTTTCGGGGCCGAGCTTGATCCTGGCGTGGTGCGGCAGGTTGGACGGGTCGGCGAGCAATGCCCGTTGGTGGGACGGATTCTTGTGGAAGATATCGATATTCTGCCCGAGCAAATTTGCCGCCTTGCAAGGCAGCAGGCTTTCCAGTGCGCTCAAGGTCGTGATGCTGGTCTGATTGACGTAGTTGATTTCAAGGCTGTCCTTGTCGCACATCATGACGTTGATGGGCATCTGGCTGACCATCGACACGAAATCGCGATCGTGTAGTGCACCCTTCGCGCTTCTTGCAGCCTCTGGTTTTCTCAAGGTTCTCGACATTACCATGCCTCTACTCCTCCAACATGACCAAGCCGGGTGATCGCCTGGGAGGCTCTAGCCCCCCTTTGGTCTTCATTGTGGGTCGGCCTCGCAAAGTCCGACCCTTATTGTTGGATTTAGGTCGCAGACAAACACAATCCACACCTTTTCAGTAGGAATTTGATACTTCTCGAAAACAATATGCGTAGGCGGTATCTTCGGACGTCCCACGGATGGAGGAACGTCATCGATGCGGTCTACGGTTTTCACCCTGGCAATGCTGGCCGGACTGAGCGCGGCTTCCGCGGCGGAAGTCGAATCCACAATTCCCTTGCTGGACTTTAACGACGATGACGTTTGGCAAATGGGCGAGGTCAATTACGGCGCGGAGTACAATCTCTGGGCCTGGACGAATTTCGGTGCGCCGGTCGACGAGGGCAAGGTGGTGCCGGCCGCATTCTCCGCCGGTGACGGCACGGTCTTCTCCAACACGGATCAGGCATTCTCCGCACCCCTGTTCACGCTCGACGAGGAGACGCTCCGCGCCTTTGCATTCGGGCGTCATCTCTTTCGCCGTAACTGGGAGGCCGCGCAAGCCGAGCTCTATGGCTTCGAGGGCCTAGGTCCGGTCTTCAACCGCAACTCCTGTCATGGCTGCCATTTCAACGACGGGCGGGGGCGCCCGCCGAGCAAGCCCGAAGATCCCATGAAATCCATGTTGGTGCGCCTTAGTGTCGCCGGCGCGGCCGACAATGGCGGTCCGGTGCCGCACCCGGCTTACGGATTGCAGCTGCAAGACAGAGGGGTTGACGGTGTATCCGCTGAAGGACGCGCGCGCATCAGCTACCGCGTAATCGAAGGCAGTTTCGCCGACGGCACTCCCTATCGCTTGCGCCAACCGATATATGAGTTCACGGACATGGCCCACGGCGAGCTGGGCGAGGAGGCGCTGTATTCGCCGCGGGTCGCCCCGGCAATGCATGGCCTTGGTTTCCTGGAAGCGGTGGACGAAGCGGACATTGCCGAGGCTGCCGATCCCGACGACGCGGATGGCGACGGCATATCGGGCAGGGTCAACAGGGTCTGGAATCCCAAGACCGAACGCACGGAGCTCGGGCGCTTCGGCTGGAAGGCCAACACGCCGGATCTCTTCATCCAAGTTGCCGCCGCCGCGCATGGCGATATCGGCATCACGACGAGCCTGTTTCCGGCCGACAACTGCCGTCCCGTGCAGGAGGATTGCCAGGCGGCTTCGAAGGCGGACGGGTTCGAGCTTGATGACGATGGGCTGGAGATGCTCGCGACCTATGCCAGGACATTGGCCGTGCCGGCGCGTCGCGATCCGTACAATCCCCGGGTCGAACATGGCGAGGAGCTTTTCGAGTCGGCGGGCTGTGCCGCCTGCCACACGCCATCCATGGTCACCAGCGACGACGCTGTCCTGCCGCAGCTCGCGGGGCGGAAGATTCATCCCTACACGGATATGCTGCTGCACGACATGGGGGAGGGCCTGGCGGACAACCGGCCGGATTTCGAGGCATCCGGCAGGGAATGGCGCACGCCGCCCCTATGGGGCATCGGCCTCGTGCAGCGCGTCAACCTGCACCGCCAGTTTCTCCATGACGGGCGCGCCAAGGGCGTGATGGAGGCCATCCTGTGGCATGGCGGCGAAGCGGAAGCCGCGCGCGAGGCGGTAATTGCCATGCCAAAGGATGACCGCGATGCCTTGCTGGCATTCGTGAGGTCGCTCTAGCAGGCTGCTGAAAAGGCCTGCTAGATCTGATAGTTGCTTTGTTTCTCTGTTTCGTTGCGCGGCAGGTTGACCCAGAATGTCGAGCCTTTGCCGACATCGCTTTCGACTCCGATTTCGCCGCCCATGAGCTCGATCAGGCGGCGCGCTATCGAAAGGCCTATTCCGGTGCCCTCGATGCCGCTGGCCTCGGCGCCCAGGCGGTCGAAGGGGCGGAACAGGTTCTCGAAGTGCTCGTCGGCGATGCCCTTGCCCGTGTCGGTAACCGATAGCCGCACCGTGCCATCGGCCGGTTCGGCGCAAGTGACAGACACCGAGCCGCCTTCGCGATTGTACTTGATGGCGTTGGACAGCAGATTGAGCAGGACTTGCAGCAGGCGGTTGGGGTCTGCCTCGACCGGGGGTGTCGGTGCGTCGTCCGCCAGTCCGGACAGCAATATGCCTTTGTCCCGAGCCATCGGTGCCGTGGTCTCGATGGCCTGGCGAACGATCTCACGGATGTCGACCGCCTCGATATCCACGGCCAAATCGCCGCTTTCGATCTTTGGCAGGTCCAGCAGGTCGCCGATCAAGGACAGCAGCTGGCGGCCGCTGAGTTCTATCTGCGTGATCTGTTCCCGGCGCTCGGCGTTGAGCGGCTCGTCGTCATCGATCAGAAGCAGCTGGGAATAGCCGAGAATGGCATTCAGCGGCGTGCGCAGTTCGTGGCTCATGGAGGAGAGGAACTGGGTCTTCGCGCGGCTCGCGGCTTCCGCTTCCGCCAGGGCGCGCCGCGTTTC
>CAZKTK010000163.1:0-6961 GCA_964555535.1 uncultured Rhodospirillaceae bacterium | reverse complement strand
TCACCGGTCCTCAAAGCAAGGATTCACAGCGCCACGGCCATGCAAAGCGACTTTTTCCACACCCTCGGCCATAACCGGTCGTTGGCGGCTCCTCGGCGAGCTAAGTCAAATGGCACGCCGCCATGGAAGTGATATAGACTACCCACCGACCAAAAAAGCGACTCGCGCCTATATGTTTGCTGGATGCGCTTCTGGCATGATAGCCGACCAAACAATTCCGGGAGGCATCTATGACCCCCATCCGAGACCTGTTCAGCATCGTCGGATACGTGATCGAGGGACTGGGCGTACTCATCATCGTTATCGGCATTGTGCTTTCGACGGTCTGGTTTGTCAGTCGGCTCCGTCGGCTCGGATCACTGGACGCCTATCACAAGTTCCGCCAGGACCTCGCTCGATCAATCATACTGGGGCTGGAACTTCTCATAGCTGGAGACATCATTCGCACCGTCACCGTCGATCAGACACTAACGGGCGCTGCCGTGCTCGCGCTGATCGTACTGATTCGCGTGATGCTCAGCCTGGTTCTGGAGTTTGAGATCGAAGGCCGCTGGCCCTGGCAAAGTAAGCAGGGGGAGACGTAGATCATGTCATCGCGAGCAAGACTTGCAGCGCCTGTCGCCGAGAGATTTTGGCCGATAGCCCGACGATATCGCACAGCTCACCCCGACGTCCGGCCGAGACTACCGTGAGGCGTTCTAGGCATAGAAGCCAACGCCCCCGCACTCATCCCGAGCTATCGTGATCTGTCTCGGGCCTGCGCCGGAGTGACCATTTTTCGACTTCGACGAGAACGAAGATAGTGGCGCCGACACATGCCGAGGCCGCCCACTCAAGCATCGTTAGCGGACGACTTTGGAATAGTGCCCACATCGGCTCGGTATTGGTGAACGCGATCTGCAGAACGATCACGAAGGCGGCCGCATACCAAGCTGGCAAGGCGGCGCGCGTGAAGGCACTCGTGAGCGCTGACTCATCCTGCCGGCGTACGTTGAAGAGATAGAAGACTTCGAACAGAACCACCGCATTGACCACCGCTGTCCGCGCTGCCTCAAGGCCCGCACCGCGCTCCTCCATCCATAGAAACAAAGAAAACACGCTGGAAAGCAGGAGCAGACTGACAAAAAGCGTGCGCCAAAGGATGTGGCCCGAAAGCAGTGGTGTGCTCGGCGGTCGCGGAGGGCGGCGCATTGCACCGCGCTCAGCCGGCTCCATAGTCAGGGCCAGGGAAAGCGAAACTGCCGTGATCATGTTGACCCAAAGGATCTGGATGGGGGTAAGCGGCAATACGTGCCCGAAAAGTACGGCTGCTACGATAAGCAGCGCCTCGGCAGCGCCTGTCGGCAGAATATAGATGATGGCCTTCTTGAGATTGTCGTAGACCGTGCGGCCTTCCTCGACCGCGGCAACGATCGTGGCGATGTTGTCGTCGGCGAGCACCATCTCGGAGGACCCCTTAGCGGCTTCTGTGCCCTTGAGACCCATGGCAATGCCGATATCGGCGCGCCTCAGGGCGGGGGCATCGTTGACGCCATCACCCGTCATCGCAACGACCTCTCCATCAGCCTGAAGCGCCTCCAGCAGGCGCAGCTTCTGCTCGGGCGCGGCACGAGAGAACACATCCACCTGTTGTCCAACTCGACCCAACTCCGGTTGGTCGAGGCTATCCAATTCGTGACAATCGATTGGGCCGGTCGAACTGCCAATGCCGAGACCAGCGGCAATTGCTGCCGCAGTTCCGCCATGGTCTCCGGTAATGATCTTCAGCTTGATGCCCGCCGCACGGCAACGCGCGACCGCGTCGGCCGCATCCTCTCGCGGCGGGTCAAGCAGGCCGAACAGGCCGAGCATGACCAGCCCATTCCCCACATCATCGTGGTGCAAGACACTGGTCGCCTTGTCTGTCGGCTTGATAGCGACAGCAATCAGCCGGTAACCACGCTGCGTGTGCGCCGCAATACGCTTGTGCCATGTCTGAGGGTCGATCGACTCATCATGACCGTCATCGTGGCGCTCGGTCGAACACATGCCCAGCACCTGCTCGGGCGCGCCCTTTACGATGACATACCCCGTTCCAGTGTGATCATGGTGGAGGCTCGCCATGAAACGGGACCGAGATTCAAACGGAATGACGTCGTCCTGTGGCGCTGTCTCGCGTTCGAAATCCGGATCGAACCCGGCCTTGAGCGCTGCCACCACCAACGCGCCCTCCGTAGGGTCGCCTGCAATGCTCCAATGGCCATCCTCGTGCTGGACAGTGGCGTCATTGCACAGCAAAGCGGCCCTTACGATCTCAAGCAGTCTGGGGTGGTCATCAGGTTCAACAGCGTGTCCAGCCTCTTCGAATGCGCCATGCGGCTCGTAACCGAC
Source organism: uncultured Rhodospirillaceae bacterium (assembly GCA_964555535.1). Taxonomy (GTDB): domain Bacteria; phylum Pseudomonadota; class Alphaproteobacteria; order UBA7887; family UBA7887; genus UBA7887. The sequence continues at coordinate 4,591 of CAZKTK010000163.1, read as the reverse complement.
GCCGCTTATCGTAAATTGCCGATCAGCCGTCGTGACCGTCTGGGCTGTCATCTCATTCCGTGTCAGCGTGCCAGTCTTATCGGAACAGATGACGGTAACCGAGCCCAGCGTCTCTACAGCTGGCAGCCTGCGGATGATGACGTTGCGCTGGGCCATGCGGCGAACGCCGATCGCAAGCGTAATCGTCATGACTGCGGGCAGTCCTTCTGGAACCGCCGCCACGGCGACGCCTACGGCGGCAAGGAACATTTCGGTTGGCGAGAAGTCTCGCACCAGAATGCCGAAGGCGAAGGTTAGCGCCGCTGCACCTAGTATCACAGCGCTTAGCCACCGCGCGAAAGTCGATATCTGCCGCAGAAGCGGCGTGGTCATCGTTTCGACCTCCGCCACAAGCTGGCCGATCTGTCCAATTTCCGTCGTCGTGCCGGTCGAAATGACCATGCCGCGGCCGAGTCCGCTGGTAATGAGTGTTCCGGAAAACGCCAGTGAACGACGTTCGGCGAGCGGAGCGTCTACACTCACCGCTGCAGAGGACTTCTCGACGGGGCTCGATTCCCCGGTGAGAATCGCCTCGTCTATCTGGAGGGAACGCGACCAGAGCAGCCGGAGGTCGGCAGGCAACCTATCGCCGGATTGCAGCTGCACGATATCGCCTGGAACCAGGGACTCGGCGTCCACGTTATGCTTGCGCCCATCGCGTAGCACGATGGCGCGTGGCGAGAGCATGATACGTATGGCGTCGATGGCATTTTGCGCTCTGCCTTCTTGAATGAAACCGATGGTGGCGTTGACCAGAACCACCGCGAAGATGACCGCGGCATCGGCAAAGTGCCCCAACAAGGCCGTGGCCAGAGCGGCGCCAATGAGGACCAGCACCAAGGTGTTCTCGAATTGCGCAAGGAGGCGTTTGAGCAGCCCCCGCCGCGGCGGATCGGGCAGGCGGTTCGGACCGTACTCGATGAGACGTTCACGCGCCTCGGTTTCACTAAGGCCTTCGAGCCGGCTGTTCAGTCGGGAGACAGCCTCTTCGGCTTCTGTCGCGTGCCAAGCAAAATCGCCATCGTCATATGTCACGTCGGACAAGTTCCCTGAAAGCCGGTTTCCTCTGTCATCAGCTTACAAGGATTCATGGGGTTCTTCGACCCGCTCGACCCCTGCGGCGCTTGTCGCGGATTGCTTTTGAGAAGATATCTTGCATTGGCTTCAGCCAGCGCGCCATTTGCGATACGGTGCCGACTTCCCATAGTGCCGGGCGCCTCAAGTCGAGCGAACCTGGCGAGACACCAGCGGCAGCGCCATACTGACTCACTCTCCGACACAAACCAGCCCCACCGCGAAGAAGCAATGCACCCGTTTCTGCTCTTGCCTGCTTATATGATCGTCACGATTCTCCCACTTGTTCTCGCGCGGGTGCAGAATCTGCCGCCTCGACCGGTACAGGATGAGATCGCCACCGGGCTCGCTATGGTCGCTTTTGCCATACTGCTGGTGGAATTCGTTCTGTCGGGCCGTTTCCAGCTGATATCCCGCCGAACCGGCATGGATGTCACCATGCGGATCCATCAGCTCCTGGCGCGCACGGTCCTGGTCTTTGCGCTGCTGCACCCCTTTCTCTACTCGACGCCGTTTGGACGGCCCCTACCATGGGACGCCACGGGGCAGCTGACACTTGGCCTCGATGCGGGCTCTCTGGCGACCGGCTTGATCGCTTGGGTCGCCCTGCCAGTGATGGTTCTGACGGCGATATTCCGAGACCAATTGCCATACCGGTATGAGACTTGGCGCCTTATGCACGGTCTTGGCGCCATACTGATTGGCGGCGCGGTGACACATCATGTCCTTGTGGCGGGCCGTTACAGCGCCGACCCGCTACTCGCCGGGTTCTGGGTCCTTCTCCTGGCCGCGGCGCTGGCTTCCCTTCTTCACACCTATGTCATCAATCCATTGCGCCAAATTGGAAAGCCATTTGAGGTCGTATCCGTCAGGCCATTGGCGTTGAAGACATGGGAGCTATCCATTCGCCCCAGACGAGGCGACGCGTTGCGTTTCGACTCCGGCCAGTTTGTGTGGCTCAATTTGGTCCATAGCCCATTCTCGCTGTATGAGAACCCCTTCTCCATTAGCTCGACGCCGGGCATGCGGCCGGTAGTACAATTCGTAATCAAGGAAGTCGGCGATATGACCCGCCATATTGGCGACGTCGCACCGGAGACGACAGCTTACCTGGACGGGCCGCACGGCAATCTCACGCTCAAAGGCAGGTCGGGGAAAGGCATCGCGCTGATTGCGGGAGGCGTCGGCGTTGCCCCGCTCCTCAGTATCGCCAGGGACCTGTACGAGGAAGATGACCAACGGCCGATGATCCTCCTCTATGGCAACCGGGTCGTCGAACAGATCATCTATCAGGACGAACTCGATCGGCTTGCCGAAAGAGAGAACACGAACGTCATCCATGTCCTTTCGGAACCGCCAAAGGACTGGCTGGGGCTGACGGGGTATGTCGGGCGTGAGGCCATCGAGACGGTATTTGGTTTCCCGGATGCCAGAGACTGGCTCTATCTCGTGTGCGGACCGCCGGCCATGCTCGAGATCGTCGAGGCTTCCCTGATCGAGCGCGGCATACCGCCCCGACAGATCGTGTCAGAGCAGTTCTATTATGACTAAGGGGATTGAGGTTTGACGCAGCGTCGCAGGATCTTGTTCGTTTTCTGGTGCACGAACGTATTGTTGCTTCTGGCGGTCCTAGTCTTTGCTTGGCAATGAGGGAGACAGGTGGCTCCGGGTTCATCGAGTTCCGCATGCGCGGAACTTATTTTCTCGATCTCGGTATGCGAGAGCGTCCCCGCTCGCGGCGTCGCTTAATCGGTCCCGTGCCCTTTCTTGATCGATCAAAAAAGGCAGCAAACAGTTCCACGAAGGTCTGGGCAATGTGCGCGACGAATTCCCACATCGCAACTCACCATTGAATGCCCACGCATGTGTCGGACCATATCACGCGCTCTGCCCCGACAACAGGTTTCCACGGGGCTCGTTCAGGTCTGGACGTAAAGAGGCCGCCGACGAACACAGCCTTGTCTCGCCGTGCGTCTTCGGCGACACTCCCTCGCCCGCCGACACGCTAACGAACAAGAGTTGATGGAAAAGCCACCGGAGCCGACGTCCGAAAGCCGATCCCGGTTCTGGCCTGTGACCCTTGGCGGACTGTTCGCTGTCTTTTTCGGCGTCATTGCCTATCAGGCCTATCTGTCGTTCTTCGTTTACACCCACGACCAGCCGTCGCGACACGATCGCAACATTCTCGCAGCCGCCGAGGATGGCGATGCCGAGGCGCAATATGTCATGGGCAAATTTCTTGCGACCGGCCGGCAGGGCATGGAGCCCGATCCGGCCGCCTCGCGCCGCTGGTTCGAGGCCGCCGCCGCCCAGAACCATGCCGGCGGGCAATTCCGGCTTGGCGACATTTACCAGCATGGCAGAGGTGTGGCGAAGGACCCGCACGAAGCGCTGCGCCTGCACCGCCTGGCCGACCGCAACGGCAGTCTCGCGGCGCGCAATGCGCTCGGCGATATGTATCGCGATGGGGTTGGCGTCGAGGCCGACGCCGAGGCGGCGCTTGCCCTCTATCGCTCGGCAGCCGAGGCCGGGTTCGCACCCGCCCAGCGCAATATGGGCGTCATGGCCGCCGGCGGCCACGGCATGGTGCGCGACTATGACATGGCAATGGTTTGGTACCGCAAGGCCGCCAGCCAGTCCGATGCCACCGCGACAACGAATATCGGCATCATGTACGAATACGGCCAGGGCGTCGCCGCCGATCCGCTCCGCGCCTGGCAGTGCTATTTCACGGCGGGCCTATGGGGGCATGACGATGCCGGTCGCCACATGGCCCGCGTCGAAGCGACCCTACCGGCCGAGTGGCAGCAGCAAGGACTTTATGACCGCGAAACCCATGACTGTATGACCGGCGCGCGGACAAAGCTCAGCCGGCCCGTTTCGCGCATCCGCGAATAGCGTGCCCCGGAGGGCGGCGGCGTTCGGGCGCGACTGGCGGGACGATGCTTCGAGCGATAGGATGCGCCAAGTCCCACCTGCCGGAATCGCGGAGATGCCCATGTTGCGCAGCTTGATTGCTCTATGCACAGTTCTGTTTCTTGGCGCGCCCATCGCCGCAGCGCTGGAGTTGGAGGTCGTCGCACGCCTTGACGAGCCGCCGGGCAATATCGCCGTGACGCCAGACGGCACCGTCATCGTCAGCGTGCACCAGATATACGGCCGTGACCTGCGGGTTATTGAAGTGCTGCCTGACGGGGCCGTGGCGCCCTTCCCCGATGCGGCCTGGAACATGCCGCCGGCGGACGGAACCATGATCGGCCTGCAGTCGGTGCTCGGCCTGCGCGCAGATCGCAACGGCACGGTGTGGCTGCTCGACAATGCCGTCGGCACCGGGGCCGTGCCGAAGATCGTGGCCTGGGACACGAATACCAACACCTTGTCGCGGGTCATCCACGTGCCCGGCCCGGTGACCTCGCCGAAGCCCTATCTCAACGATCTCGCGATCGATCTCGACCATGGCGCCATCTACATCGCCAAC
>CAZKTK010000162.1:0-7024 GCA_964555535.1 uncultured Rhodospirillaceae bacterium | reverse complement strand
CGCGACATGAAGGCCTATGACCTGCTGGTCCAGGCGGAGACGGGTCTGTGCTCGGTCACGGGTATTCCGGAAGCGCCGGGCCGCGTCGGTGTTTCGGTCTGCGACATCGCCGCCGGCATGAATGCCCTGGCGGGGATCTACCGCGCGCTCTTTGCCCGCGAGCGCACGGGGCGGGGCCGCGGCCTGCAGGTGTCGCTCTTCGACGGCATGGCGGATTGGATGTCGGTGCCGTACCTCTACCAAATCTATGGCGGCAAGGCGCCGCCGCGCGTCGGCCTATCCCATCCCTCCGTGGCGCCCTACGGGGCCTTCGCCACCAAGGACGGCAAGCAGGTGCTGATCTCGATCCAGAACGAGCGTGAATGGCGCATGCTCTGCGAGGCGGTGCTGGAGCGGCCGGAGATGGCAAGCGACCCGCGCTTCGACAGCCCGGCACAGCGCGTCGCCAACCGCGCTGCGCTCGACGGTATCGTCGCCGAGACGTTCGCGGCCTATGACCGCGACGCGCTGATGGACCGCCTGCGCCAGGCACGCATCGCCTGCGGTGCTCTCAACGATGTCGAGGACCTGGTCGCCCATCCGCAGCTTCGCACCATCGACTGCGCCGTATCGGACGGTGAGGCGACGGTGATCGCGCCGGCACTCATCGACCTCGCGGACGCGCCCGACTATCGGCCGGTACCGGCGATCGGCGAGCATTCGGAAGCCATACGCAAGGAGTTTACCCCATGAGCGAGGCCCTGACCGATTGGGTCGGACGCACCCGCGTTTCCGAGGATCTGATAGCACCCTTCCAGGCGCGTGGCATGGCGGCGGCGCTCGACCACGAGACGGCGCCCGGCGAAGGCGATGCCCTGCCGCCGGGCTGGCATTGGCTCTATTTCCCGGACATCGCGCCACAGTCCGCGCTAGGTCCCGACGGCCACGAGGCGCGCGGCGAGTTCCTGCCGCCGGTGCCCTTGCCACGTCGCATGTGGGCCGGCAACCGGCTGGCCTTTCACCGCCCCCTCGTCATCGGCGAGAAAGCGCGGCGCGAATCCGAGATCCTCTCGGTCGCGGAAAAGACGGGCAGGGCGGGCGCTTTGGCGTTCGTCACAGTGCATCACCGCTATGTCTCGGGCGATGAAGTGGCGCTTGAGGAGTGGCACGATATCGTCTATCGCGCGCCGGCCGCGCCCGATGCCGGGCCACCGCCGATCCAGGCGCCGCCAACCGAGAAGCAGTGGCAGCGCGCGCTGGTGCCCGACGAGGTGATGCTGTTCCGCTATTCCGCCGTCACTTTCAACGGCCACCGCATCCATTACGACCATCCCTATGTCACCGGCACCGAGGGCTATGAGGGGCTGATCGTGCATGGCCCGCTGACTGCGAGCCTGTTGCTCGACCTCGTCGCCCGCGAGGCGCCCGACCGCACTATCGGCGAGGTGCGTTTCCGCGCCATGCGCCCCGTTTATGCCGGCAGGCCCCTGACCGTGCAGGGCTCGCCAGACGGCAATGGCGGCGGCTCAGCCTGGGCCGTGGATGCCGACGGTGCCATGGCCATGCGGGCCGATCTGACCTTTGCCTGAGAGGAGAGCGCTGGCCGTGCAGACACCCGGACCAACTTCGCACAGTTACGTCTCGCAGCGCTTGCGCCTGCATTATGTCGATTGGGGCAACGAGGATGCGCCGCCCCTGCTCATGGTGCATGGCGGACGCGACCATTGCCGCAACTGGGACTGGGTGGCCCAGGCCCTGCGCGACGACTACCACATTATCGCGCCGGACCTGCGCGGCCACGGCGACTCCCAGTGGATGATCGGCGGCACCTACGAGCTGACAGATTATGTCTACGACATCGCCCAGCTGTTGCATCAGACCAAGCTGACGCCGGTGCGCATCCTGTCTCACTCGCTGGGAGGCATGATCTGTCTGCGCTATGCCGGTCTCTATCCGGAGAACGTGACGCGGCTGGTTTCGATCGAGGGCCTGGGGCCGTCGAAGAGGGTGATCGACGAGGCCATGGCGCAGCCCCTCGACGAGCGCCTGCGCAAGTGGGTCGACGTGATGCGCAAGATCTCCGGCCGCTTGCCGCGGCGCTATGCCAGCGTCGAGGAGGCCTGGCAGCGCATGCAGGAGGAGAACCCTCATCTCTCGCCCGAACAGGCGCGTCATCTCACCGTCCACGGCGTCAACCAGAACGAGGACGGCAGCTTCTCCTGGAAATTCGACAACTATGTGCGTGTCTTTCCGCAAACCGGCCTCAACGAGGCGCAGGTGTCGAGCTTGTGGGAGCGCATCACCTGTCCGGTGCTGCATGTCCAGGGCACGGAGAGCTGGGCCAGCGACCCCGAGGCGGACGGCCGCGCCGGGCGCTTCCAGGATGCGCACGCGGTCAATTTCGAAGGCGCCGGGCATTGGGCCCATCACGACCGCACGGAGGATTTCGTGGCGCTCGTCAAAGAGTTTCTAGCGGACTAAGGATATTTCCATGCAGACACGTAAGCTCGGGCGTTCGGGCCTGACCGTCTCCCGCCTGTGCCTCGGCACCATGATGTTCGGCGGGCCGACCGACGAAAAGACCTCGCGGCGCATCATCGACATGTCGCGCGATGCCGGCATCAATTTCATGGATACGGCGGATGCCTACAACGCCGGCAAGTCGGAGCGCGTCATCGGCCGCGCCATCAAGGACAGCCGGGATCACTGGGTGCTGGCCACAAAAGTCGCCCAGCCCATGCACGCCAGCAATCCGAACATGCGGGGGCTGTCGCGGCGCTGGATCACGGACGAGCTCGATGCCAGTCTCAAGCGGCTCGGCCTCGACCATGTGGACATTCTCTATTTCCACCGCGACGACCGCTCGGTGGCGACGGAAGAGGCGATCGATGCTGTGGCGACGGCCATTCGCGCCGGCAAGCTGCGGGCCTTCGGGCTCTCCAACTTTCGCGCCTGGCGCCATGCCGATGTGGCGCGACTGTGCGATGCCATGGGCGCGCCGCGACCGATCGTCAGCCAGCCCTATTACAACGCCCTCAACCGCATGCCGGAGGTCGAGGTGCTGGAGGCCTGCGCCCATTACGACATGGGCGTGGTGCCCTACAGCCCCGTTGCCCGCGGCGTCCTGACCGGCAAGTACACCGCCGGTGCCGCCCCGCGCAAGGGCACCCGCGCCGGCCGCGCCGACAAACGCATGATGCAAACCGAATTCCGCGAGGAATCGCTGAAGATCGCCGAGAAGGTCGTCGCCCACGCCAAGAAGCGGGGCATGAGCCCGGTCCACTACGCCATCAACTGGGTGCTGGCCAATCCATTGGTCACGGCAACGATCGTTGGCCCGCGCACCATCGCCCACATGAAGGACTATCTCGGCGCTGCCGAGCACACCTGGACGGACGAGGACGAAGCGCTTATCGCCGACCTGGTGCCGGCCGGGCACCCGTCGACGCCAGGCTACACCGATCCGGAGTACCCGCTGATGGGGCGGCCAGCTATCAGAAAGTAAACTGCGCAATCAGCGTGGCGCCCACGGAGTTTCATCATTCCAATGCTCCGCAGGCAATTGGCTTGGGTCACCTTGCCAAAGAAAGACGTAGCCAAGGAACAGTGCAGCGTGGCCCCAAACCAGAACCAACACTGTAATCATTGCGGACCATTGAGCTCCAGATCTAGCGCCCGCGTTGATCGCTGATCGCATCTTGCCGAAGATGCTATATCCGGCAATGGCGAACCAAATGCCAAGCCCGACGATGATGATATCTAAGACAAGATCCAACTGTCGCCTTGCCTCTGATACTGAGTGGCGTCAGAAACCCGCTTCCGGAATTGCCATCACCGTTTCACTTGCCGCCATGATCGGGCGGGCCTCGGCCGCGGCCGGGGCCAAATATTGACTGGCGAAGTGGCGGGCGGTGTCGAGCTTGGCGGTGTAGAAAGCCTCGTCCTCGGTGAAGTGCTCGAGCTTGGACTCGGCGATCTGGGCGGCCTTGGCGAGCTGCCAGCCGCCGGTGATCCAGCCCATCATGCGCATGTAGCGCGTAGCGCCCGAGGCGGCGGCGACAGGGTCTTCGCGGAAGGTCTCAGCGATCCAAGTCGTGACATCAGCGAATGCCTCGACGGCCGGCGCAAGGTCGGCGCCGATGGCGGCCAGCGCTTCGTGATCGCTGGCTTGGCAGGCTTGTGCTGTCTCGCGCATCTCTTCGATCATGGCGCGTGCGGCTGCGCCGCCGTCCTGCTGCAGCTTGCGCCGCACCAAGTCTAGCGCCTGAATACCGTTGGTGCCTTCGTAGATCATGGTGATGCGGGCATCGCGCAGATGCTGGGCAGCGCCAGTCTCCTCGATATAGCCCATGCCGCCATGCACCTGGACGCCGATCGAGGCGACGGCAAAGCCCTGGTCGGTGCACCAGCCCTTGACCACGGGCGTGATCAGGTCCGCAGAGGCCTGGGCGCGGGCGCGCGCTGCCTCGTCGCCGTCCCGCGACGAGGTGTCGAGTGCGCCGGCGAGGGAATAGCAGAGCAGGCGCATGGCCTCGATCTGGCTGCGCATGTCCATCAGCATGCAGCGCACGTCGGGGTGACGGATGATGCTGACCATCTCGCCGGAGCGCTCGCCAATCATGGTGCCCTGGACGCGCTCACGGGCATAGTCGAGGGCCGCCTGATAGGCGCGCTCGGCGATCGCCAGGCCCTGCACGCCGACGGCGAGGCGGGCCGAGTTCATCATGGTGAACATGCACTGGATGCCGCGTTGCTCGCCGCCGATCAGCTCCGCATGGGCGCCGCCGTCGTCGCCGTAGGACATGACGCAGGTGGGGCTCGCCATATGGCCCAATTTGTGCTCCAGCGAGACCGGGCGCAGGTCGTTGTGCGCGCCGAGACTGCCATCGTCGTTGACCAGCACCTTCGGCACGATGAACAGCGAGATGCCCTTGACGCCCTCGGGCGCGCCTTCGGTACGGGCGAGAACCAAATGGATGATGTTCTCGCTCATGTCCTGGTCGCCATGTGTGATGAATATCTTGGTGCCCTTCACCCGCCAATTCTCACCGTCGCGTACGGCGCGGCTCTTGAGCGCGCCGACATCGGAGCCCGCATTGGGCTCGGTCAGGTTCATGGTGCCGGACCATTCGCCGGAGATCATCTTGGGCAGATATTTCGCCTTTTGCTCCGGTGTGCCGTGGGCTTCGATGGCCTCGACCGCACCCCAGCTCAGCATCAGGCCGTCGGCGAGGCCCATATTGGCCGACTGCCACATTTCGCCGACAATGGTCGCCATGGTCGCGCCGAGGCCCATGCCACCGTGGTCCGGGTTGCCGTTGACCGATGGCCAGCCTGCCTCGCACCACTTGCTGTAGGCCTCGACCATGCCGTCCGGCATGCGCACCACGCCGTTTTCGAGCTGAGCGCCTTCCAGATCGCCCGGCCGGTTGAGCGGCGCGAATACCTCGGAGGCGAACTTTCCCGCCTCATCCAGCACCTGGCCGACCAGATCCGGTGTCAGCTGCTCCAGACCATCCAGTTGCGAAAGGGAATCGAGCCCCATCACTTCTTCAAGCACGAAGCGCATGTCGCGCAGGGGGGCCGTGTATCCGGTTGCCATGGGGGTCGCTCCGTGTCACGTGTTGGCAGGCAAGAACGGGCGGAGATTCCCCATGCGCATCACTGCTGTCAAGACCGCTGCGACGCAAGGCCACGGCATGCACCTTTGGGTGAAGGTCGAAACCGATGCCGGGATCACCGGAATCGGCGAATGTGTCCACGGCGGCGTGCAGGCGATCGCGCTGATCCAGGCGCTGTCGGAAAAGCTCGTGGGGCGCGATCCCTTCGCCATCGACGCCCTGTTCGAGGAGATGCGCCGCGGCCACGTATTCGACGGCGGCACGGCCGGTGCTCTGGTCACGGCGCTGACGGGGATCGAGATCGCGCTCTGGGACCTCAAGGGCAAGGCGCTCGGCGTGCCCATCACCGAGCTGCTCGGCGGGCGCTTCCGCGACCGCATCCGCGTCTATGCCGATTGCGAGGTCGACCCGCGCATGGATGCGGGCGAAGTGCGCAAGGTGGTCGACGAGGTTCGCGAGCGCGGCTTCACCGCTCTCAAGATCGATGTGGACGAGGGCGAGGCGCCCCACAAGGATGCCTTCAACTTCACCGCAGGCGAATACGAACACAACCGCATGATGGGGCTGATCGAGCGTGTCTACGAGGCTGCCGGCGACGATATCGCCATGGCGGTCGATGTGCACACGCGCCTCGACGTACCCAGCGCCATCCGCCTGGCGCGGGACTGCGAGCGCTTCCACTTGCTTTGGCTGGAGGAGCCGGTGCCGCCGGAGAACATCGACGCCATGCGCGAGGTGACGCAGGCCTCGTCCACGCCCATCTGCGCCGGCGAGAACCTGTACTTGCGCCACGGCTTCCGCGAGCTGATCGAGAAGCAGGCGGTCAACGCCATCATGCCCGACATCCCCAAATGCGGCGGGCTGTCGGAATGCCGCAAGATCGCCAATATGGCCGAGCTCTACTACATCCCCTTTGCCCCTCACAACGTGGCCTCCCCCATCGGCACCATGGCCTCGGCCCAGGTCTGCGCCACGGTGCCCAACTTCCTCATTCTGGAGTTCCACTGGCTGCACCGGGAGTACTGGACAACCATTACCCAGGGCGGCGAGGACATCATCAAGGACGGCTACATAGCCATGACCGACCGCCCCGGCATCGGGCTCGAGCTCGATGAGGAGGTGGCGAAGGCCCACCAGTGGCCGGGGACGGGATGGTTCGAGTAGGCGGATCGAGCGCGGCACAAGGCCTGCCGTCTCAGCTCAGGGCCGGATTCGCCTCTGCCTTTTGGTTGTGATACCTTCAGGAGTTGCTGTCGATGTCCATCTATGGGTACTGAGTTGTTACTGTAGCCTTTCCGTCGACCGAGCGGAGAACTCGGAGCGGAAATATTGCGGGTGCCAGAGCCGAGGGAGGAAGAGACGTATGCGCTTTTTCAACGATGTGAGGTCTTTAGCGATACTCGTTCTCAGCTTTTTTTATGCTG
>CAZKTK010000161.1:0-7044 GCA_964555535.1 uncultured Rhodospirillaceae bacterium | reverse complement strand
CGGCGGCGCGCGCAATACGGTCGGTGAGGTTGCCGTCGAGCAGGAAGTTCTGGCCCAAGGCCTTGCGGGCCGCCAGGTCATGTCGGGCGATGACCTCGCGCAGGGGCGGCAGCGCGGAAATATCCAGCGTGACGTCAGCGTGCGTCGGCACGTTCCCGCAGCTCGACAAAGGCCACCTGCCGCAGATTGCGGATCATGCGCCGCTCCATCGTCGACAGCCGGCGGAGCGCAATCTGCTCATAGATGGAGTCACGCAGATCGCTCTCAGCATCCGGGTCGTTGCGCTCGCAGGCCATCAACACGTGTACGCCCGAATCCGTGGTTTGCGGGGCGCTCGGCTCGCCGACGGGAAGCTCGGCCACCGCATCGCGCAGCACCGGCGGCAGGTCGCCGAGGCGCACCCAGCCGAGGTCTCCCGACAGGCTGGCTTCGATACCGGCAGCGCGTTCGCGCAAAGCGTCGCATCCGGATATGCCCTCCGAGATCTCCGCCGCTTGCACCAGACGCGCCGAGGCGGCATCCTCCGCTTCGCCCGCTTCCGCCGGCAACAGGATCTGGCTCAAATAGACTTCGACCGCGCTCTTGTCCTCTTCCAGAACGCGGCGCTTGTCGCGGAGGAAGAGGATGTGGATGGCGTCGGGCGTGCGAATGGGCTCGGAAATCTCGCCGATGGCCATGCCGGCCAATGCCGCATCTATTTCCGGTCGGCTCTGGCCTTCGCGCAGCCAGCCCAGATCGCCGCCGGCACGCGCCAGGGCGCCCTGGCTGAATTGGGCTGCGACACCCCCGAAATCCGCGCCGCCGCGCAATTGCGCGACAAGGTCGACCGCCGTTGCCATCAGCGCGTCGTTGGTGGTGGTCGTATCGGAATAAAGGTCGATCTCGCTCAGCAGATATTCCGGCATGCCGCGGGCGGCTTCCAAGCGCTCGAGCTCGGCATCGATCTCTTCATCGCTGACATCGAGGGTCGGGCGCAGGCGCTGATTGACGAACTTGCCCCAGACGATTTGGGCCCGCACCTGAGTCTCGACGGCGCTGACGGGAATGCCGACGCGCGCCAGGTGCTCGCCAAGGCCGCCGGGCGGCGCACCGATATTGGCGGCGATCTCGTCCATGGCGCGTTCGATCTCGGAATCGCGCACGCGCACGCTCTGGCGACGCGCTTCCTGAACCTGGAGGATCTCGTCGACCATGTTGCGCAGGACGGCGCGGACAAGCTGGCCGCGCATCTCGGGCGTGTCGGGAAGGTTGGTGCTGTAGATCGCCATCGCGACCCGCGCTTCCAGGTCGAAGGCGGAGATGACATCCTCGTTTACGATCGCGACGATGCGCATCATGTCCTGGGCGCGCACGGCCGTTGCCGCTGCGAGCAGCGCCAGCGTTACCGTTGCGACATGCCAAAACCGCCGTGTCCGAGCCGCCATCATTCCTCACTCCGCTGAGATTTGGCGAGCATAAGAGCTGGGTCGGTCCGTCGCAACAGCGCTTAACCCAAGTTGCGCAAGCGCACGAGCACCGAGACGCTGGTCGAATCCTCCACGTCCAGCTGGCGCGTGAAACTGCGGTTGGCTTGTACGGACAAGGTCACGCACTCGTCTTCATAGGTAAGGCCGATACCGCTTGCGAGGGTACCGCCGGTGGAGCCGAGATCCCGCTGGTGATGGGCCGTCAGGCGCCAGAACTCCTGAAAACTGTATTGGGCGGACAGATTGAGTTGCTCCACGGTGCTGGGCACGCCCGCGGTCGGCTGATGGCTGAGGTTGATATAGCTGAGATTGCCGCGCAGCCAGGCGGGTCCGCCCGAGGCCGACAGCGAGGTGCGCTGGATGGAGAGGTTATCGTCGTTCACGCGGAAACGCAGGCTGACATCCAGCCATGGCGCCGGTGCCACGGTCAGGCGGCCGACATAATCCGAGAAGTGATCGGCAAGGCCCGTGCCCGCTTCGAAGGTGTCGTCGTCGCGGGCGCGCCAGGTCTGGCCAACCAGCAGTTCGGACCAGCCGCCGCCATTGCCGAAATGCGCCAGGCGAATGCCGTAATTGGCCCGCAGTCCCGATTCGACGCGATCCAGGCCGGGATAGCGGTTGGCGCTGAACAGGTTGGCGTCGTCGAATTCGAAGGACAGGCTGTCCTCGTTCGGTATCTCGGTCGGGTTGCCGCCATTGGGGCCGGCGATCACCTGGACGATGGGTTCGACGATCTGGTGACTGTCTGCGCCGTCGCGCACCCAGGGCCAGCGCCAATGGGCTTCTGCCTGGGGCATCACGCGGCCGGTAACCCCATCGAGGCTGTCGCCAAACGGATCCACGGGATTGGTCAGCTCGGTGACCCGATAAACGTCTCCGCGCAGGGACAGGCGCAATTTCGTGATCAGGCCGAAGCTCGAGACGAGCGGCATTTGCCAGCCGGCCGTGAGCGACAGACGCTGGCTGTCCGCGCCTTGGGGCCGGCCGAGCACCCGCATATTGCCGTCGAAGGTCCAGATGCCGCTGCGCCCGGCCTCGCTGCGCCAGGCATAGTCGAACAGCGGCAGCACCCACGGCACGGTCTTCTCGTCGATATCGGGATCGAGACTTTGGAAGTAATAGGCGTCGAAGTTTGCCCGAACGCGGCCCTCGCGGCCATGCAGATAGACATTCTGCGTCAGCGAGGGCTGGCCGCGGGCAAAGCCGTAGCGGGCCAGATAGGTCGCGTCGGTCGAGCGTGCAATGTCGAAGCCTGTTGTCCAATAGGGGTTCAGGGCGAACTCGCCGTAGGTGTCGATATGGCCGCGGGTACGCTCGCCGAGACGGTTGTCGCTTGGCAGGCGGTCGCCGCGGGTCACGCTACCCGCCGCCTGGAAATAGCCGGTCTCCGTCGCCTGGCGGTACTCCCCGGTGAGCACCGCCCCTTCCTTGGAGGTGATGATCGGCGTGATGGTAGCGTCGCGATCCTCGGCGATGTTGAAGAAATAGGGCTGGCCGTATGTGAAGCCGAGGGTCGAATTGCGCCCAAAGCTCGGCGGCAAGAATCCGGTCTTGCGCTCGACCGTGGGATCCGGGTGGCTGAAAAACGGCGCGTAGAGCACGGGCACGCCGAACACTTCGAGGAAGGCATCCTGGTAGGAGATAGAGCGCCGCCTGCGGTCATGGGTCACGCGCAGCGCCTTGACCTGCCACAAGGGCTCCGCCTCGGGATCGTCATCGCAAAGGTCGCACGGGCTGTAGACTACGTTGGCCAGCCGGGTACGGCCGTCGGCACTCATACGCCCGCCGCTGGCCGCGATTCTGGAGCCGTCCGCGAGCAGCATGCCGAGACCGTACACCGCGCCGCTCTTCAGATCGCCCGTGAGTGCCAGGCGGTCGGCGAATATCACCTCGCCCGAGGGCTCGACGAGCGCGACATTGCCAATGGCGGTCACGAGGTCGTTTCGCTTGTCATAGGTTACCCGATCGGCGCGCACCACCCGCTCGCCGCGGGCGAGCTCCACCGAGCCTCTGGCCGTGACCACGCCGGCCTGGTCGTCATAGGTGACCTCGTCGGCGATCATTAGCACGTCTTCGGCATCGGTCTGGGCCTGCGCCGCCGCAACCAGGCCCAGGCAGGCCCAGAGCAGCATCGCCGCCGACAGGATCAGATTCGCCATTTTCATGGCATCCCCCACTATGCCATCGCGCGCTTCAGGTCCCTCTCACATACAACAGCATGCCCGCTCCCGCCAGGACCGTGACACTTGCCGGTGCCCAGGCCGCGAAAACCGTCGGAATGCTGGCCGACAGGCCGAGCGCCGTGACCACGTCTGAGAAGACATACAGCACGAAACCCGTCAGCACGCCGGCACCGATCATCAGGCCGGTGCCGCCGCGGCGCGTACTGCGCAAGGAGAAGGTGGCTGCGATCAGCACCATGCCCAGCAACAGCACCGGGCCGGCGAGCACCGAATGCCAGTATAGGCGGTGTTTGAGGGCGGAAAAGCCCGCCCGTTCCAGCAAGGCGACGAACTTCGGAATCTGCCAGAATGACAGCGTCTCGGGAGAGGAGAAGCTGTCCTGTATCTGACTAATCGTCAGCTCCGTCGGAAAGTCATAGGCCGGGTGACGCTCGCCAAGCCGGTCCGGGGCCGTTATCAGGGCATTCGAAAGCGCCCAAAAGCCGTCCCCCAGCTTGGCCGATGCCGCATCGATGCGTTGGATGAAGCGATCCTGGCCCTCGTAGCGGAAAATGATCACCTCGTGCAGGACCAATTCCGGTTGCGTGATGCGCTGGGCATGAATCACCGCTTCGCCCTCGTCGTCAGCCTGGCGTAGCCACAATCCGGAGCTCGACACCGCCAGATTGGAGATGCTGCCGCGCAGATACTTGCCGTCGAGCTGTTCGTAACGGGACAGCATGGCCGCCGCGAACGGGTTGAAAGCGGCAACCGCAAAGGCACCGATCGCAAGGGCCAGCAGCAGCGCCGGTAGCAGCATCTGCAAGGTCGATACGCCGCTGGCGCGAACGATCGCCATTTCCTGGCTGCGGGTCAGGTGCGCCAGGGTCAGCATCACGCCCATCAGCACGGCGTAGGGCACGATTCGCTGCGCCATATAGGGCAGGTGAAAGGCAGCCATGCCCAGTACCACCATGAAGCTGGCCTCGTCCTCGCTCGCCGCACGGCGGCTGAGCTCGACCAGATCGAACAGGAAAATCAGGGTTGCCAGGGCGAGAAAGGCAATGCCGATGCCAACCAGAAACTGGCGCACGAGGTAAGTCGAGAGGGTCCAGGACAGGCGCATGGCTCAGGCCGTTCCCGGTGACATAAGCCGTGCCGCCATTCGCCACGGCCGTTCGCTGACCAGCAGCGCCCCGGCGCCGGCACCGGTCGCCACCAGCAGCAGGTAATAGCTTGCTGCCAGGCCGGGGCTGCCCACGATGGCACTCCCGAGCCCGAAGGCCGCGCCCTGGAAGCTCAAGGCGACGCCAATCGCCCCCAGTATGCGCAAGCCCCGGCCGCGCCGGCCCACTTCGCCGGGCAGCAGCGCCGCACAGCCGATCAGCGCCAGCACCACGGCATAGAGCGCACCGCCCAGCCGTTGATGGGCCTCGGCACGAAACTCCCGCACATGACGCGGCTCGGCCGTACTGCCCGGGTTGAGCAATTCGGGCAGGAAGCGCTCCTTCGCCTCGCGGAAGCGGCCCGGCGCGAATTCCGGCGATTCGCCGAAATCGAAGGCGTAGGAATCGAAATAGAGCATCGACAGCCGCCCGTCCTCGGCGTTGATCTGCTGGCGACTGCCGTTGAGCAGCACGAAGCGCGGGCCGGACGGCGTCGCGACCAGCATGCCGCGTTCCGCCATTACCGTCGACGGCTCTACGGGATCGCGCTCGTCATGCACCAGGATTCCCGACAGTTCGCCATCGGATTCGCGGCCGCGCACATAGATGGTGAGGCCCTCGACCGGCGTGTTGAAAACGCCTTCCTGAAGCAGCACAGAGGCGTAGGATTCCCGGATCTCGAACTGCTTGTCCTTGAAGACGCGGAAACCCGCCGGCATCAGATAGAGGTTGATGATCAGCACCGCCAGCATCACCATCAGCCCGAGGCCCACGGCGGGTGCGGCCAGGCGCCAGTTCGACAGGCCGACGGCGCGCAGCACCACGATCTCGGAATCGACCAGCAAGCGGTGATAGACGTAGACCACGCTGGCGAACAGCGCGATCGGCAGGATGATGCCGAGCACCGATGGCGTCAGCAGCAGGGTCAGGGTCAGGAAAAGCCCGATCGACAGGCCCTTGTTGATGATCAGGTCGACGAAGCGCAGCGACTGGCTCAGCCAGATCACGCCGGTCAGGCTGAGGCTGACCACCAGAAACGGCCCGAGCAGTTGTGCGAGGATGTAACGGAAATGCCGGTGCATAGGGGCACAGGGTAAACAACTTCTTCCCCTGCCGGCAACATCGGCTAGATTGGAGCCAACGCAACCCGAAGCACGGAAGTCGCCATGAACATTACATTTGCCAAACCAAGCCTCACCGGAGCCGCCGCCCTGGTGGTCGGTTGTGCCGAGGGCGGCGTGCTGACGCCAAGCGCCGCACGCCTGGACAAGACCTCGGGCGGGGCCCTGAGCAAGGCCATGTCGCATGCGCGCTTCGAAGGCAAAGCCGGGCAGACCCTGACGGTCATGGCGCCAGCGGGTCTGAAGGCCGGGCGCATCGTGCTGCTTGGCCTGGGCGAGGGCAAGGTGCTCGATGGCCTGGCGGCGGCGAAGCTTGGCGGCGCCGTGGTTGCCGCGTTGGCGATGTCCGGCGAAAGCCGTGCCGCGGTGGTGGTCGAGAAGCCCAAGGGCTGCAAGCTTGCCGGCAGCGAGCTGGCGGCGCGGATCGGCCACGGCGCGCGGCTGCGCTCCTATCGCTTCGACAAATACCGCACCAAGCAGAAGAAGACCGACAAGCCCTCGCTGACGCGCCTGAGTGTCATGTGCCCAGACGCGACCGCGGCCCGCGCCGCCTTCAAGCCGCTCGACGCGCTGGCCGATGGCGTGGCGCTGACCCGCGACCTGGTCTCCGAGCCGGCCAATGTTCTCACGCCGCCGGTCTATGCCAAGGAGATCCGCAAGCTCGCCCAGGACGGCATCGATGTCGAAGTGCTCAGCGAGGCGCGCCTGCGGCGCATGGGCATGGGTGCGTTGGTGGGCGTGGCGCAGGGCAGCGAGCACGACGCCCAGCTCGTGGTGATGCGCTGGAACGGCGCGCCCGCGCGCGCCAAGCAGGCGCCGGTCGCCTTTGTCGGCAAGGGCGTGACCTTCGATACCGGCGGCATCTCCATCAAGCCCTCCGCCGGCATGGAGGACATGAAATGGGATATGGGCGGCTCCGGCGTCGTGGTCGGGCTGATGCGCGCATTGGCCCGGCGCAAGGCCAAGGTCAACGCCGTTGGCGTGGTCGGCCTGGTCGAGAACATGCCGTCCGGCACCGCCCAGCGGCCGGGCGACGTGGTCACCTCCTATTCCGGCCAGACCATCGAGATTCTCAACACCGACGCCGAGGGGCGCCTGGTGCTGGCCGATGCGCTCTGGTACACCCAGA
>CAZKTK010000160.1:0-7096 GCA_964555535.1 uncultured Rhodospirillaceae bacterium | reverse complement strand
ATCGGCAAAGATTCGTATGAGCTACGACCTCTTTCGGAGTGAAGAAAGTGTGCTGCAGGAGGCAAGACGGAACCTCCGGGAGCAACGCCTGCGTGACCCGACGGATCGGGAACTCTACGGTGAAATCGTCGATGCATACGAGAACCTGATCAAGGTGGCACGACGACTGGTCCGCGTCGGCGATCATTTGTCGGGGGACCTTCGCGAAGCGTCGTCTCTCGATCCGCTGACCCGCGTCGCGAACCGGCGTCGATTCTTGGATCTGGCAAAATTCGAACTGGCAAGAGCGCAGCGCTACGGACACTCGACTGCCGTGCTCATTATGGACCTCGATCATTTTAAGGCCATCAACGATACGTACGGGCACCCGGCAGGGGACGCGGTCCTGCGGCAATCCGCGGATATCATGAAAGAGAGATTGCGCGAAATCGACAGCCTTGGCCGTTGGGGTGGCGAGGAATTTGTCGCGCTTCTGCCGGAGACGGATCAGGACGGAGCTTCACTGACGGCCATGCGCCTTTGCCAATCCATGGAAAGGGCCACCTTCGAGCATGACGGTCGCACAATCCCGTGCACGGTCAGCATAGGCGCCACCACCACAGGGCAGAGCGCCGCAGAGATCGACGCGTTGATCGGTCTAGCGGACCGGGCACTGTATCGTGCCAAAGAAGCCGGGCGAAACCGCGTCGCCTGCAGCTGGGACGAGGCGCTTTGAATTAAGCCTGCTAGGTCTTTCGTTTTGATATCTGCTCTCTGACCCCACCAGCAGCGCGAACTCGCCAAGGGCAAGCGGCGGCGCGACAGGCCGAAGTTGCACGCGGAGGTGCGGAGCCGCGGAGGGTGTGCGCCCGGGTTTCCCGATCAGGAAAATCGGGCACCTGCGTTGCACGAAACGCTCGATCTCTCCGCGTCTCCGCGTGCCAAAATAGGTCGGCGGCAATGTTGCCCGACGCTACTCCCGATACTTCGCAATAAACTCCGCATCCGGCTCCAACCCCAAACCGGGGCCCGTGGGCACTGCGATATGCCCATCCACAGGCGCCAGCGCGCCGGCGTAGAGGTCTTCGTCTAGCTCGACGTAGAAGCGCTCTATGGCCTCGATTGCGGGCAGCGCAGACAGCAGTTGCAGGGTCGCGAGGAAGCCGGGGCCGAAATAGGGCGAGTGGGGGGCGACGGAGATATTGGCGGTCTCGGCCAGGGTCGCGACCTTGAGGAATTCGGTAATACCGCCCACCTTGGTGACGCTCGGCTGGGCGTAGTCCACGGCCTGGGCGTCGAACATGGCCTGGAACTGCCAGGCGGTGCAGGCGTTCTCGCCGGCGGCGATGCGGGTGCCGCTTTCCGCGCGAAGCGCTGCCAGGCCGTCGAAGTTCTCCGGCGGCCAGATCGGCTCCTCCAGCCAATGCAGGTCGTACTCGAACAGGGCCTCGGCCATCAGCCGGCCCTCCTTCGGGCTCCAGACGCAATTGACGTCGAGCATGATGGGGATCTCCTCGCCCACGGTCTGACGCGCCGCCGCCACCTCCGGCACCGTGCTTTCGTGCAGCTTGATCAACCGGTAGCCCTTGTCGAGCGCTTCCGAGCAGAGGTCGGAGACGATGCCCGTGTCCTGATATTTGAGTAGGCTGGCATAGGTCGGCACGCTTTCGCGCGCCATGCCGCCGATCATGCGGTGGAGCGGCACGCCCGCGGCCTTGCCGGCAATGTCCCAGAGCGCAATGTCGAGGCCAGACATGGCGAAGATGGGAACGCCATGGCGCCCGAACAGGTGCAGTGACAGTTGCAGCTCGCTCATCAGCTCGGAGATGCGCAAGGGGTCGCGGCCGATGACGTTCGGCACCACCATGGTCTCCAGCGCCGCCTTGGTGGCGGGAATGGCGTTATAGCCGAAGGCCTCGCCCCAGCCGGTGATGCCTTCGTCGGTCTCCACCTTGACCAGCAGAGTGGTCAACTCTGTCCAGGTCTTGCCGCCCCAGCCGGACGGCGGGCCGCCATGGCGGAAGGGATAGCGCAGCGGGATGGCCTCGACGGCAGTGATCTTCATGGCAGGCTCCTCTGGTGGCTTGGCGCGCAGTATAGGCATGCATCACAAATGCGCCAGGGAGCGCATATGCCGCTTACGCCGGGTGCGGCGGGTTGCTATGGTCGCGCCCGCCTACACAGATTCCAGGGAGGGAAACATGGCGGTTACGGTAATTCTCGAGACCACGGCGAAGCCCGGCGGCGGCGACGAGCTGCTGGCCTTTTTCGACAGCATTCTGGCCGATACGCGCGCCTATGCCGGCTGCATCAGCATCGACACCCTGCGCAACATGGAAACCCCCGACGAGATCGTGGTGTACGAGCGCTGGGAGACCGCTGACGACCATGGCAAATATATGGGCTGGCGCACCGAAACCGGCGTCGTCGACCAGATCGTCGCCCTGCTGGCCGGCCCGCCCGTGGTGCGCCGCTACGAGGAAACGGGCGTCTAGCCAGACTTCTCCTGGGCGGCCCGCGCCTCGTCGCGCGTGCGTATCGTCAGCCCGCCGACGGCCTGCTCGACGGGCATGATCTCTATGGTTGCGACGTTGACGCGCGATGGCGTGTCGAGGGCGTAGATCGCGGCGTCGACGATGTCCTCGATCTCCAGCAGTTCCTGCCCCTCGAAGAACGTGCGCGCGCGCTCCTGGTCCTGCCAGTTGGTCTCGAAGAAGGGCGTGCGCACGCGGCCGGGACAGATCTCGGTCACGCGGACGCCGGTGCCGACCAGCTCGACCCGCATGTTCTGCGACACCAGGTGCACGCCGCCCTTGGTGGCGCCGTAGAGCGGCGCGCGCAGGGGATAGAGCCCGGCCACCGAGCCGATATTGACCACATGGCCCCGGCCGCGCTCGACCATGCCCGGCACCAGGGCGCGAAAGCAGTGCAGCACGGCGGTCAGGTTGATCTCGGTGATCTCGTCGATGTCGTCCGGGTCGGTCTCCAGCATGCCCTCCATGCCGCGGCCGATGCCCGCATTGTTGACCAGGATGTCGGCCCGCAGAGGGGCCAAGGCAGCACGCAGCGCCTTGCTGTCGCGCAGGTCGAGGGGCAGGGGGTCACAGCCGGTCTCGTCGGCCAGTTTTTGCAGGGCGTCGGCGCGCCGGGCCACGGCGGTCACGGCGATGTCGCGGGCCCGCAGGGCGCGCACGATTCCTTCGCCGATGCCGCTCGAGGCACCGGTGACTATGGCAGTCCGGTAGTCGGTCAGAGACATACTTGAGTGTTCCTTGGTAGACGGATTTCAGTCGATAACGGATCCCGCCTCGCCTTCGAGGCGCATGATGTGGGTGCCGTAGGTGAGCTGTTCGAGCACCCAGCACCGCCTATCGAAGGCATCGCTGCAGGTCATGTGCAGCAAAGCGAGATAGGGGACGCGCCGGCCCTCGGCGCCCGCCATGATAACGTCGCCCTCGACGGCCCAGCGCTCGGTCAGCAGCGTGAAGCGCTTGCGCCGCGGGTGGACGCCGCGCACGGTAATGGCGGCGATGTCCTCCTCGATGAGCTGACGGCGAACCTTTTCGTTGGCGACGGACTGGATGCGCTCGACGCCGGGGCCGAGCCGGTCCGACCAGCCGATGGCGAATTCGAGTACAAGGACGATCGCCGCCATTGCGGCAAGGGTCAGCAGACAGCCGCGGGGGCCGTAGTCGCGTCGGCGGGGAAGCGGGTCTGCCATGGCGCTTTCCTGCTATTCGTTGGTGCGCTTACGCGCGGCGTTGCGGATGGACGACAGCGTCGTGCGCGTGGTGATCACCTCGGGCTCGAGGCGGATCTCGATCACCGCGGCCGTGCCCGAGGCGCGCGCACGCGCCAGTGCAGGCGCAAAGTCCGCCGTGCGCTCTACCACCTCGCCATGGGCGCCATAGGCGCGGGCCAGCGCGGCGAAGTCCGGGTTGCTCAAATCCGTGGCGATGGGGCGGTCCGGATAGTCGCGTTCCTGGTGCATGCGGATGGTGCCGTAGACGCCGTTGTTGATCAGCATGATGATGGGCCGCGCCTTGTGGTGCACGGCGGTGGCGAGCTCCTGGCCGTTCATCAAGAAGCCGCCGTCGCCGACGAAGCCTAACACCTCGCGCTCGGGCGCGGCGATGGCAGCGGAAACCGCGGCCGGCACGCTGTAGCCCATGGAGCCCAGCGTCGGCGCCAGCTCGCTGGCATGCTGGCGGAAGCGCCAGAAGCGCTGCGGCCAGCCGGAGAAATTGCCCGCATCGATGGTAATCACCGTATCGGCCGGCATGACCTCGTTCAAGTGCGCCATGATCGCCGCCATGTCGACTTCGCCGGGCAGCGCGTCGGGTTGGCGGTTGGCCTCGTGGTTGGCGTGGGCGGCCTCGGCCCAGACACGCCAGCGGGCGCCGTCGACCGGTTCCATCGCGCGGCCCGCCTCGGCGAACTCGGCCATGCCGGCGACGATCGCGAGATCGGGCTGGTAGACGCGGCCCAACTCCTCGGCCTCCGGATAGACGTGGATCAGGGTCTGCGCCGGCACCGGCTGACGAATCGCGGTGTAGCCCCGCGTGGTCATTTCGCCGAGGCGCGCACCGACCACCAGCAGCAGGTCGGCATCCTTGACGCGGGCGACAAGCTTGGGGTCGACGCTGGTGGACAGATCCCCGGCATAGAGCGGGTTGGTGTTGTCGAACAGGTCCTGACGGCGGAAGGAGACCGCGACCGGCAGTCCGTTGGCCTCGGCAAAGGCGGCGATGTCGGCGGTCGCGCCATGCCAGCCGCCGCCGCCGAGGATCATCAGCGGGCGCTGCGCATCTGCCAGCTTCTCGCGCACGTTCGCCATCGCGGCCGGCGAGGGATAGGCGCGCACGGGCGCTGCCGGCAAGCCATCCGCGACCTCCACGGTATCGCACAGCATGTCTTCGGGCAGCGCGATGACCACCGGTCCGGCGCGGCCCGATGTGGCGGTGCGGAAGGCGTAATGGACGATCTCCGGAATGCGCGCGGCATCGTCGATCTGCAGCGCCAGCTTGGAAATGGGTGGCGCAAACATCTGCCGGTAGTCGATTTCCTGGAAGCCTTCGCGGCCCATGGCCTCGCGCGCCACCTGGCCGATGAAAAGCAGCATCGGTGTGGAATCCTGCATGGCGGCGTGCACACCGATCGCGGCGTTGCAGGCACCGGGGCCGCGGGTGACGAAGCAGATGCCCGGCTTGCCGGTGAGCTTGCCGTAGGCCTCTGCCATGAAGGCCGCGCCGCCCTCCTGGCGGCAGGTGATGGTGCGAACCTGGTTGCGCGCGCCATATAGGGCGTCAAGCGCCGCCAGATAACTCTCCCCCGGCACGCCGAAGACATGGTCCACGTCATGTTGCCGCAAGGCATCGATCAGAATTTCACCGCCCGTGCGCGGTGCCGGCATGTCGGACACGAGTAACCCTCCATTGGACAGGGCCGCCAATCTATCCGACAGCTAACCCCGTGGGTAGCGCTCGATGGCGACGCTCTTGATCAGGGTGTGGACATGGGCACCGGGGGCGAGGCCGAGATTGCTGAGGGCGAGGCGCGTGACCTCGGACCAGAGGCGCATGCCGGGGGCGATCTCCACCGCCACCTCGACGATGCCCTCGGCGCGGGGTTCGATGGCGGCGATGGTGCCTGAGAAGACGTTGAGCACACTCATGCGCTGGGGCGGATCCAGCGCCAGGGCGACATCGCGGGCGCGCAGGCGCAGGCGCACCATGGCGCCGACGGGCGCGTCGAGGCGGCCGATGCGCAACGTGCCGGCGGGGGTCTCGAGGGTGCTGATGCCGCTGGCCGGATCGTGGTCGACGATACGCGCGGCGATCACCGTGCCCACATCGCCGAAGCCCGCATCGGCGAGGTCGGGCCGGCTGGTGATCGTCTCCACCTCGCCATAGGCGCGCACGCGGCCCCCATCCAATACGGCGATGCTATCGGCGAGCCGCAGCACCTCGTCGATGGCGTGGCTGACATAGACGATGGGCGTCGCGAGCTCGCTGTGCAGGCGCTCGACGAACGGCAGGATCTCCGCCTTGCGCGGCGCATCGAGCGAGGCCAGCGGCTCATCCATCAACAGCAGGCCGGGGCTCGCCAGCAGGGCGCGGCCGATGGCGACGCGCTGCTTCTCGCCGCCTGACAGCTTTGCGGGGCGGCGTTCCAGCAGGGGCGCGATATCAAGCAGGGCCACCACCTGGTCGAAGGCCACGTGGCGGCGAGCCGGGGCGACGCGGCGTCGGCCATAGTCGAGATTGTCGCGCACGCTCATATGGGGGAACAGCCGCGCGTCCTGGAAGACATAGCCGAGACGGCGTTGCTCAGGCGGCAAATCGATACCCGCTTCTGCGTCGAACAGCACGCGACCGTCCACAGCGATGCGCCCGGCATCGGGCCGCAGCAGCCCGGCGATCATGTTGAGGAGCGTGCTCTTGCCGGAGCCTGAGCGGCCGAACACCGCCGTGATGCCCGGCTCGGCGACCGACAGGCTGGCGTCGAGCGAGAACTCGCCAAGGCGGTGTCGGATATCAAGCTCAAGCATGCCGTTAGTGCCCGAGCCGCGCGCGCACCCGGCGTGCCAGGATTTCCGAGCCCAGCAGCGCCGCCAGGGCCAGCACCACCGCGATCACCGCCAGGCGCAGCGCCTGGGCATCGCCGCCCGGCACCTGGGTATAGGTGTAGAGCGCGATAGGCAATGTCCGGGTCTCGCCGGGAATGTTGGAGACGAACGTGATGGTGGCGCCGAACTCGCCCAGGCTGCGGGCGAAGGCCAGGATCACGCCGGTCAGCACGCCGGGTGCGATCAGCGGCAGGGTGACCGTGCGGAAGACCGCGAAGCGCCCGGCGCCGAGGGTGCGTGCCGCATCCTCCAGGCCGCGGTCCATGGTCTCGAGCGACAGGCGGATGGCGCGCACCATCAAGGGAAAGCCCATCACTGCCGCCGCCACCGCCGCGCCCTGCCAGGTGAAGGCGATGGTGATGCCGAACCAGTCGTGCAGCGGCGCGCCGAGGGCGCCCTTGCGGCCGAACAGCACCAGCAGCGCATAGCCGACGACCACCGGCGGCAGCACCAGGGGCAGGTGAATGATGCCGTCGAGCAGGGTCTTGC
>CAZKTK010000159.1:0-7098 GCA_964555535.1 uncultured Rhodospirillaceae bacterium | reverse complement strand
CAGATGCCGGCGTGGCGCTTCTGTCGACCGGCGGTTCGGCGCGCATGTTGCGCGAGGCGGGCCTCGACGTGACCGAAGTTTCCGACCACACGGGCTTTCCGGAGATGATGGACGGGCGCGTCAAGACCCTTCACCCCATCATCCATGGCGGCATTCTCGCCCGGCGCGATCTCGACAGCCACGTGGCCGCCATGGACGAGCACGGCATCGGGCCCATCGATCTGGTGGCGATCAATCTCTATCCCTTCGCCGAGACCGTGGCGGCGGGCGCCGATTTCGACACCTGTATCGAGAACATAGACATCGGCGGCCCGGCGATGATCCGCTCTGCGGCCAAGAACCATGCCTTCGTTACCGTGCTCACGGACCCGGGTGATTACGACGCCGTGGCGGAGGAGCTGACGCGACATGGCGGCAAGACCAGCCTGGCCTTGCGCCGGCGCCTGGCAGCCCGCGCATACGCCCATACCGGCGCCTATGACGGCGCCATCTCGAGCTGGTTCGGCGAGCAGATCGACGAACCCCTGCCAGAACGCCTGGCGGTTGGTGCGATCCGCCGCCAGAGCCTGCGCTATGGCGAGAATCCGCACCAGGATGCCGCGTTCTACGTCACCGGAGAGGACCGTCCGGGCGTCGCCAATGCCGAGCAGTTGCAGGGCAAGGAGCTCAGCTACAACAACATCAACGACACCGACGCCGCCTTCGAGCTGGTCTCGGAGTTCGACGCACCCTCGGTCGCCATCATCAAGCACGCCAACCCCTGCGGCGTGGCCAGCGGAGAGAGCGTGCTTGCAGCGTACAAGAAAGCCTTGGTCACGGACCCGGTCAGCGCTTTCGGCGGTATCGTGGCGTTGAACCGGCCGCTCGACGGAGCAACCGCAACGGCCATCACCGAAGTGTTCACGGAAGTCGTCATCGCGCCGGACGCGGACGACGAGGCGCGTGCCGCCTTCGCCGCGAAGAAGAACCTGCGCCTGCTGCTGACCGGCGGCATGCCCGATCCGGCGGCACCGGGGCGCACCTTGCGCACGGTCGCGGGTGGGCTGCTGGTCCAGGACCGGGATGCCGCCCGCACTGCGGCGGAAGACTTGCGCGTCGTCACCAAGCGCGCACCGAGCGACGGGGAGATCGCCGATCTGTTGTTCGCCTTCACCGTCTGCAAGCACGTCAAGTCCAATGCCATCATCTACGTCAAGGATGGCGCCACGGTAGCCATAGGCGCAGGCCAGATGAGCCGCGTGGATTCGGCGCGCATCGCCGTGTCGAAAGCCAACGACGCAGCTGCGGCCGCCGGCGAAAGCGCCAGCCGCACGGCGGGCTCCGTCGTCGCCTCGGACGCCTTCTTTCCCTTCGCGGACGGCCTTATCGCCGCGGCCGAAGCCGGCGTGACCGCGGTGATCCAGCCCGGCGGCTCCATGCGCGACGACGAGGTCATCGCTGCCGCCGACGAGCGCAACCTGGCGATGGTCTTTACCGGTCACCGCCATTTCCGGCACTGATCCCCTTATCCGAGACTGATCCCATGGCAGACAAGATTCGCCTCGCTTTTCTCGAATCCGGACATTTCCATGCCGCGCTAACTTTGCGCGATCGCCATCCGCGTCTGGCGGACGAGGTTTTCGTCTATGCGGCGGAAGGCCCCGACCTGGACCACTTTCTGGCTCTCATCGAGAGCTTCAACGGCCGCACGGATGCGCCGACGGCCTGGCAGGTGGACCTGCGCGCCGGGCCCAACGCCCTGACGCGGCTGTGCGCGGAGCAGCCGGCCGATGCGGTGGTGCTGGCCGGGCGCAATGACAGCAAGCTTGCGGCCATCCACAGCCTGCATGCGGCGGGGCTGCCGGTTCTCGCGGACAAGCCCTGGCTGATCGACGCCGCGGCCCTGCCACTGCTTGACGACATCACTGCCGAGCCGCCGGTGGCCATGGATATCATGACCAGTCGCCAATCCGTCGCCAACCGGCTGGTCAAGGCGCTGATTGCGCGCGGCGTGGCCGGCACCTTGCGCAGCATCGACTTCACCAGCCGTCATCACCTCTACAAGCTCGTCAACAATGCGCCGCTGGTACGCCCGCCCTGGTATTTCGATACCGAGGTTCAGGGCGAAGGCATCAACGATCTGCCAAGCCACTATGTGGACATGGCCCTGTGGCTGGCCGGCAATGACGACGTGGCTCTGGTATCGGCCAGACAGACGGCAACTAACGTACCGCACGAGACCTTCAGCGCCGTTACCGGCCTGGAGGATTTTCCCAAAGTGCTGGAGGACAATATCGCTGGCGATGCGCTCGCCCTGCTGTGCAATGCCGAACTCAAGTTCCGCATCGGCAAGATGCCGGTAACGGTCGACGCCGCCTGGAACCTGGCAGTGCCGGACGGCGGCGGCGACAGCCACGGCCTCACGGTGCACGGCAGCGCGGTGGATCTCGTTGTCGACCACAGCCCGGAGACAGCGTTCGCCACCGTCCTCAGCGCCATACCGCACGGCGATGACGGCCCCCTGCGCACCGCCGTATCCGAGCTTGCCGAGGACTTCCCCGGCATCGCCTTCGACGGCAAGCAGATCACCATTCCCGATGCGCTCGATGGCGGCCACGAGGCCCACTTCGCCCTCGTGCTCGACGAGTTCCTCGGCTATGTCGAAAACACCGAGCCATCGCCCGATCTGGCCAAGGATCTCGCCGTGAAATACAGCCTGCTTGCCGAGGCCAAGACCCGCGCCCACCTCGACGATTGAGCGGCCTCAGCGGCGGCGCCAGATGGACCAGGCGTCGGTGCGCTCGATCTCGTCGAACTCGGCCGCGATGGCTTCGCCGTAAATTGCCTCCAGATGCGGATAGTATCCGAGCTGCTTTTTGAGGCGCGGCACCACGAGCAGGGTCACATCGCTGAGCATCCCCTGCGGGTCGGGATGAGAGGCGAAAGAGAGATTGCGGTTGACGTCCATCCAGGCCAGAACATGGCGCGGCGGAGCCAGACCATAATAGTATGGCAACATATTCATGAAACCGAGATAGAGCAGCCGGTCATCGGGCTCGACGTGACGGCCGAGGCGGCGGTAGAGCTGGTCGTTGAGCTGCCACCAGATACAATAGTCGTGGGAACTGCAAAAACGATGCATGCCGGCGAAGGTCTCGGCGGCTTCCGGCGGCGCATCCGTCGCTGTCGGAAAAGGCGCCAGACGCGGCTGCACCCAGGGGTCGAATGTCGCCACACCAATGCGGCAGACGGGACGCGCCGGATCGTCGCAATAGGGCACCATCGTCGGGGCCGTCTGGGATTTCGCGTACGCCGTGACCGCGCTGAGATCGGAAAAGACGGCGTAGGACACAATGGCGAAGGCGGCAACGGTCGGCGCAATGAAACCCTCGCCCGCCTCCGCCAGCGCACGCTGTGCCAGCAGAATGAGAACGGCGAAGGTCAGCGGCCAGGCATGGTCGTGGATTTGGTTCATAGCCAGACATGCCGCCGCTGTCAGGCCAAGCACGATGGTCACGGTATCGAGCTTGACCCGGCGCTCGGCCTCACTCTGCCGCCAATAGCCAACCACGCCAAGGGTCAATACGAGCAGGATCGGCATACCGACACTGACATCGGCAACAAGCTTGTCCAGGCGCAACAGGGGTACAGATGCGGAAGCGCGTTCAATATCGCTGAGATAGGCGCCGTTGATACCCGCCGCCAATTCGACAACCGCCACCCCGGCCGCTGCAAGGACCAGCCCAAACAGACTCAGCCACCGGTTGGCAGGCGCGTAATGCAAGGCGAAGAAGGCGCCGGCCACTGCCACAGCCGCCAGAGTAACCTTCAGGTAGACGAGCAATAGCAACAGAGAACCGACCGCCAACGCCTCGGAGACCCGCCCCGCCGGACGCCAGCGCCGGCGCGGCTCCAGGAAGAATGCCATGAACAGGATGGCGAGCGCCCCGAGCGCCCACTTGTTATAGGCGCCGAGGAAGGACATCTGCCCTGGCAGGTCGCCCGTCGAGCGCGGCGATATCACCATCATCAGCACGGCGAAAAGGAACAGTCCGGCAAGCCCGCCCGACAGCCGTCGCCAGGCCAGGATCGTGCCGCTCAGACCCAAGAATACCGCCACCAACATGTTGGCGACCAAAGGCGACTTGGGATCGAGGCCGGTCAACTCGACTCCCAAGCCCTGGACCAGCCAATAGGCCGCGCCGATCGGCGTCTGGCAGTCGAGATGCGGCACCTGCCCGTGCCACCACCTAAGCGAGGTATCGAGCGGCAGCGCATAGTCGACCACGTAGGAATTGAGGATGACAAGATCGCTGGTCAGCAAGGGGATCGACATCCCGATGAGCAGTGGCAGCGCCAGGGTCATGCCGGCGAAACGCGCCTTGACCAGCCCCCGCGCATTGGCACGGGCGCGGGCACAGAGCAGCACCCATGTCGCAGCGGCGGCCATGGCCAGCCCGTCTTCCAGCCTTTCGATCCAACGCGTCATGGAACCGCCAACCGCGAAAGCGGATGAATGAGAGACCTCGTGCGCGGCAGCATGCGGTGGGGTCGCACGATTGTAAACTGCCTGGCACGCGTGTCGCTTTCGCTGTTGACCTGCAGGCCGGATCGGCGACACTTGGCGCAACGCAACCCAGATGTGGAGCGAGACACAATGGACGAAGCAACATATCGCGAGACAGTTGCAGCCGCAGGCTATAACGAGCCGGAGATTCTCATCCGCGAGGCCAATGCCACGAACGGCAGCGAGCCCCATACGCACGACTTCGGCGCATCGGTGCTCGTGCTCGAAGGCGAGATCACCGTGACCACGCCGGATGGGCCGACGACCTGCCGTGCCGGCGACACCTTTTCCCTCGGCGCCAATATCGAGCACACGGAAACCATCGGGCCCGACGGCCTGCGCATGCTTATCGCACGCAAGCCCGCATAAGGAAGAGCCATGAACGGCGTCATCGAGTATTACGACGAACACCCTATCAACGAAGGGCAGATCCGCGCCGCCCTGGCCGGCGAAGGCAAGGATGCGGGCCGCCTCCTGCCCGAAGACCTCTACGCCCACGATCAGGATCATTACGGCGGGGTAGACGCCACCCGCCGCCTGGCTGAGGCTTGCGGCATTCAGGCCGGCGATACGGTGCTCGATATCTGCAGCGGCATGGGCGGGCCGGCGCGCCTGATCGCCCATGAATGGGACTGCGACGTGACGGGCATCGACTTCAACCCCAATCGCACGCCTTCCGCCGCACGCCTGACGGCGTGGGTGGGGCTGGAGGACAAAGCGCGCTTCGTGCGCGGGGATGCCACCAGCCTGCCCTTTACGGATACATCGTTCGACCGCGCCATCAGCCAGGAAGCCTTTTTGCATATCGGCGACAAGGCAGCGCTCTTCGCCGAGTGCTTCCGCGTGCTGAAGCCGGGCGGCCGGCTTGCCTTCACCGACTGGATCGCGCTCGACGCCCTCGGGGCGGACGAGCGACAAAGCCTGGCCGAGGGCATCGCCTATCGCGACGTGCACCCCTTGGCCGACTATTGCGCCATCGTCGCCGGCGCCGGCTTCGCGCCGGTCGAAGCGGAGGACGTGTCCGACCAGTGGCGCACGATCCTGCGTGCACGACTGGAGATGTATCGCGGCATGGAGGGATCGACCGTCGCCAGCTTCGGTGTCGAGCGGCACCGCGCCTTTGTCGCCGGCTACGAACAGTTCATCGATCGCATCGAGGGGCGCAGGATCGGCGGCGCGCGCATCGTCGCCACGAAGTCCGCGTCATAGGAAGAAGGCCAACAGGCGCTCCGTTACCGCCGACGGATCCTCTTCCGCAAGATAGTGGCCCGTATCGATGGCCCCGCCGTCGACCGGTCCCGCCGCGTAGGTGCGCCAGATGCCCAGCGCGTCGTACCACTGGCCGATCTTGCCTTTCGAACCCCACAGCACGAGCAGGGGACAAGGGATTTTTTCGGCGGCCGTGCGGCTGGCACGATCGTGTTCGAGATCGATCGTGGCCGCGGCACGGTAATCCTCGCACATGCCCGTGATCGTCGCCGGGTCGTGTGCGGCAAGAAGATAGTCGGCCAACGCTTCCGGATGAAAGAAGCCCTCGGGCTTGGGCTCGCGCGAGGTGTGGGCGCGGAACCATGCGTCCGGCGCTGCATTGATGAGGGTTTCGGGAAAGGGATGGGGTTGGGCGAACCAGAACCAGTGGTAATAGCCGAGCCCAAATGACATGTCGGCGCGCTCGAAATGCTCGAGCGTCGGCACGATGTCGAGCAGCGCCATCCTTTGCACGCGGTCACCATGATCGAGGGCCAGCCGATGGGCGACACGGGCGCCGCGGTCATGGCCGGCGACGAAGAATCTCTCATGCCCGAGGCTTGCCATCAGCTGTGCCATATCCGCCGCCATGGCACGCTTGGCGTAAGGCGCGTGATCGGCGCTTGCCGGCGGCTTGAAGGAGCCGCCATAGCCTCGCAGATCGGGACATATCACGGTGAAGTACCTGGCCAAGCCCGGCGCCACCGCGTGCCACATGGCGTGGGTTTGGGGGTTGCCGTGCAGCAGCAACAGCGCCGGGCCGGCGCCGCCCCGGCGCAGGCGCAAACCGCCACCATGGACGGCCACGGTCTCCAGCGTGAATCCCTCGAAGAACATCTCAGGCCTTGATATAACCCAAGCTCAGCAGCGAGAGGAGAGCGGAACATGAGTAACGGCAATCGGCAAGTCCTTCTGGCGGCCCGCCCCGTGGGCCTGCCCAAGCCTTCGGATTTTCGCATCGAGGAAGGGCCGCGGCCCGAGCCCGGCGCCGGCGAGATGCTGATGCGCACCCTCTGGCTCTCGCTCGATCCCTACATGCGCGGGCGCATGAACGACCAGAAGAGCTATGCCGACCCGGTGCCCCTCGGCGGTGTCATGGAGGGTGGCACGGTGAGCGTGGTCGAGGCCTCGAATCACGCCGACTATGCCGCCGGCGACATCGTCGTGGGCCGCGCCGGCTGGCAGGAATGGGCCACATCGGACGGCACCGGCATGCGCAAGATCGATCCCGCCGTAGGCCCCCTCTCGGCCTCCCTCGGCGTGCTCGGCATGCCGGGCATGACCGCCTATACGGGCCTGCTCAA
>CAZKTK010000158.1:0-7113 GCA_964555535.1 uncultured Rhodospirillaceae bacterium | reverse complement strand
CCGATACAGCGAAGACTGAGCCCCGCAAAGACGGGCGCATCGAACCGAGGCTGGGTTCCGCCCCGGCCGCTGCGGCGGAGGACGCGCGCCCGCGCACACGCCCGAGACGGCGCCGCTTCTCCGCCCTCACCCAGCGTATCCTGGCGATCAACCTACTGGCGCTCGGCATCGTCGTCGGCGGCTTTGTCTATCTCGACCAGTATCAGCGCGGTCTCATTGAGGGGCGCCTTGAGGCCCTGGCGACCCAAGGCCTGATCATTGCGGCGGCGCTCGGCGAGGCCGCGGTACCGCGCGACCCCACCCAGCCCCAGCGCATCGATCGGCAGCGTGCCGCAGACCTGGTGCAGGCGCTGGTCAAGCCCTTGGAAAGCCGCGCTCGCGTCTTCCAGAACGATGGCGAGCTGGTGGTGGACAGCCGGCGGCTGGTCCTGGCGCGCTCGCGCGTCGAGATGCACGAGTTGCCGCCGCCGGAACAGCCCGGGCTGCTCGACCCACTGCTCGACAGGCTGTACCGGGCCATGGACAGGATCCTGATCGGCGACCTGCCCCACTACACGGAAAGCAGTTACCAGCGGGCGGAACAGCATGCCGAGGTGGTGCGCGCCTTGCGCGGCCAGATCGGCGCCCAGGCCCGGCTCGACGCGGAGGGCACTATGGTCCTCAACGTCGCGGTGCCCGTTAGCCGCTTCAAGGCCGTGCTCGGGGCCCTGCTGCTTACCGCCGACACCGAGGATATCGCCGCCCGTGTGCGCGCCACCCGCGGCGACGTGCTGGGTCTCGGTCTTACCGCGCTCGCCATCACCGTGCTGCTGTCGCTCTATCTGGCCCGGGCCATCTCGCGGCCCATCCACCAGCTGGCGCTTGGCGCCGGACGTGTCACCAGCGGGCGCGGCGGCGCCGACGAGATTCCCGACCTTGGCGGGCGCGACGACGAAATCGGCGACCTCAGCAATGCCCTGCGCACCATGACCCGGGAACTGCACGACCGCATCGACGCCATCGAAGGCTTTGCCGCCGACGTGGCGCATGAGCTCAAGAATCCCCTGTCCAGTCTGCGCAGTGCCCTGGAAACCCTCGACCGCGTCGGCGAGGGCGAGGCACGGGATCGCCTGCTGCAGATCCTGGTCGAGGACATCGATCGCATGGACAGGCTGATCACCGACATATCCGCCGCCTCGCGGCTCGATGCCGAGCTCAATCGCGCCATCATGGAGCCGGTCGACCTGGCTGCCCTGCTGGAGGCACTGGTGCCGCTGCGCGACAGCATGACCGATGCCGAAGGACTGTCCATCGTCTATGCGGCCGACCGCACGGGACCGGTCATGGTGCGCGGCGTCGCCGACCGCCTCGGCCAGGTCTTCCGCAATCTCATCGACAATGCGGTCACTTTCAGTCCCGCCGACAGCACCATCGAAGTCCGCCTGTCACATGTGGCGGGCGGCGTTGCGATAAGCGTGGACGACCAGGGTCCGGGCCTGCCGCCGGGCAAGGCGAAGGCGATATTCGACCGCTTCTATTCCGAACGCCCGGCGGATGAGAAATTCGGCACCCATTCGGGCCTGGGCCTGAGTATCTCGAAACAGATCATCGAGGCCCACGGCGGCCATATCCATGCCGGCAACCGCAGTGAAGGCGGCGCCCATTTCGAGGCCTGGTTGCCCATCTGACGCCATGCCCGGCTGGCACCGGATCTTTACGCCCTGAGACTCGCCTGCAAGCGGTCGGCGCCTATCTTGTTAGGGACGTGACAGCGGTGCGGGCCCGTCGGGGCGCGTGGCAAGATAGGTATGTTGAAAATCCAAGACACGATAGCGAGCGATACAGCGAGCGAACTCTCCCTGCGCAAGATCAAGATGCTGGAGGAAAAGCTTCGTGTCAGCGAGCAACGCTTCGAGGCTCTTGTTCAAGGCTCTCTTCAGGGCGTGCTGGTGGCACGAAACATGGAGATCCTGTTCGCCAACGAGGAATGCGCGACGATGCTGGGCTACGACGACGTGGCGGAGATGCACGGCGCGGGCTCGCTGGCGGATCATCTGCATCCGGACGAGAGGGCTCGCCTGAGAGCCTATGCAACGGCCAGGCTGCAGGGACTGTACGCGCCGGACACCTACGATGTGCGGGTCATACGCAAGGACGGCAACGTTCGGTGGCTCGAGGTGCGCCTGACCATGGTCGAGTGGGATGGCAGCCCCGCTGTCCAGGCGGTCTGCTACGACATTACCGAGCGCCGGCGTGCCGCGACGGAGCTGCGCGCCAGCGAGCAGCGCTTTCGCAATCTGGTGGAAGGCTCGATCCAAGGGCTGCTCGTGCATGCCGGCCCATCACCGAAATTCGCCAACCAGGCCTTCGCGGACATGCTGGGCTATGACAGCCCGGAGGAAGTTCTCGCCCTGGAATCCGTGGACGACCTCATCCACCCGGACGATGTCAAGCGCATCCTGGCGATCCGGGAGGTGCGACTGCGGGGCGAGGACGCGCCGGATGTCATCGAATTGCAGGCAATCCGCAAGGACGGCTCCGTTATGTGGGTGGAGTTGCGGCCGACCATCGTCCAGTGGAACGGCGAGACGGCATTTCATTCGGCCGTGGTCGATATCTCGGAGCGCAAGCGCGCCGTCGATGCCTTGCGGCACGCGCGCGACGAGCTCGAAGTCAAGGTCGAGGAGCGGACCCATGAGTTGCGCCAGGAGGTCGCGGAGCGCAAGGCGGCGCAGGAACAGGCGACCCACGCCAACAGGTCAAAGTCCGCGTTCCTCTCGTCCATGAGCCATGAGCTGCGGACACCGCTCAACGCCATTCTCGGCTTCGCCCAATTGCTCCGCGACTATTCCGACCGGCCGCTCAGTGGCGAGCAGGAGACCTTCGTCAAGGAGATCCTGGGCGGCGGCCAGCACCTGCTCGGCCTGGTCAACGTTCTCGACCTTTCCAAGATCGAATCCGGCCGCCTCGACTTCGCTCTCGAGACCTTCGATCCGACAGATGCCATGCGCGAGAGCCTGCGCCTGGTACGGCCCCTCGCCGACGAGCGCGGCATCGCCATCCTTGTCGAGCGCCCCATCGCGCCGGGAACCTTGGTGCGCGCCGATCCGGGCAGGCTCAAGCAGGTTCTGCTCAACGTCCTGTCCAACGCGGTCAAATACAACCGCGACAATGGCGCCGTGCGCATCGACGCGGCGAGCACGGCCGACGGCATGCTGCGGCTCAGCATCGGCGATACGGGCCCGGGCATTCCGGCGGCCCGGCACGACGAGGTCTTCCAGCCCTTCTCCCGCCTCGGCGCGGAGGCTTCGAAGGTCGAGGGCACGGGCATCGGCCTTACCTTAAGCCGTCAGCTCGCCGAGATCATGGGCGGGCGGCTCGACTTCGAGAGCACGCCGGGCGAAGGCAGCACCTTCTGGACCGAGATCCCCCTCGCCGGGACGGAATGATCAGTCGTCGCAGTCCAGCTCCGCCAGGCGCATCTTGGCCTGATCGACGACGATCTCCTCATAGGCATTGTCCGCCGGCAAGGTTATGGCCGCGGTGAGCAGCTCGCGGGTCTGGGCGCAATAGTCGTCATCGTCGAGCAGGATCAGGCCGATGGCGTATTCGAGATTGACGCCGTTGTGCTCCGGCGCGAGCGCATAGGCCTTCTCGTAAGCCGCGAGCGACTGCTCCTCGTCGGCGTCGTACATGATGCCGGCCATGAGGCTGCCGGCGGCGGCAACGATCTCCGCATGCCAAGTGCCCACGCTGAGCAGCGCCGGCACCATCTCGGGATCCAGCGCCAGCGCCTTGTTCATGGCATCGCGGATAAGCTCCGCATAGCCGTCGCTGAGCGCCTCCACCACGCCGATGGTCTGGGCATAACGGCCCATGGCGTGGGAATGCTGGAAATGGGCCTGGGGATTGGTCTCATCCTCGGCAACGGCACGCTCGGCAAGGGCGACGGCGCGCACGAACAACGGCTGCTTCTCCTCTTCCGCGGCGAGGTAATAGCCGTGCAGCGCCAGGGACTCCGCCGCCATGGCGAGCGATGCGGAGGTTGCGGCCGCCTCGCCCAGATCCGCGGCTTCGAGGAAACGCCGTTCGTCGAAAGCGGCCTGCTGTTCGGCGGAGATCTGCGCAAGCACGGGCGACGCCGCGAGCAGCGCCGCGACGAAGGCGGGTATCAGGGTCTTCATGTGTCAGTCCTCCACGACCGCTTCGGCCTCGATTTCGACAGTAAGCTCGGGCAACACCAGAGCGCTGATCTCGACCAGGGTCGAGGCGGGGCGGTGCTCGCCGAAATAGCGCTGGCGGATGGGGTTGATGCGCTCGCGATCGGTGATGTCGGTGAGATAGACGACCACCTTGGTAATCTGATCCGGCGCGCCACCGGCCGCCCGCAGCACCGTATCCAGGTTCTTCATCGCCACTTCGAACTGACCGACGGTGTCGGCGGGAATGCTGCCGTCCTCGGCAATGCCCACGGTGCCGGAAATCCAGATGCGGTCGCCGGCGCGCGTGGCGTGGCAATAATGGCTTACCGGCTCATGCTGGCCGGGAACCATGAAGCGCTCGATCTTGGCCATCGGTCCTCCCCTTTGCTAGGGCAGGCATCATACCCGCGCCACGCGCAATGCAAAGCGGTTAGCATGGGCGCATGACCGGACAATCACATGCGCGCTGGGCGGTATACTTCGTGCCCGAGCCGGACGAGCTGCTGGGAAACCTTGGACAGGCCTGGTTCGCGGCCCACGACAGGACACCATATCTGGCCTCGCCCCGGCGTTATGGCTTCCACGCCACCCTGAAGGCGCCGTTCCATTTGCGAGAGGATGCCACGGCGGATGGGCTGCGCCTCGGCGCCCGGCGTCTGACAAGGCGGCTCGATCCGGTGACGCTGCCTGGCCTGCAGGTCGTCGCCATGGGCCGCTATCTCGCGCTGATGCCCAACCGCCCCTGCCCGGCAGTAGGCGCCTTGGCGGAGCGGCTGGTGGTCGGTTTCGACCGCTTTCGCGCACCCCGGCGGCGGCATTGGATCGGGCTGACGCCCCGACAGCGCCATAATGCGCGGCAATGGGGCTATCCCTGGATCGGGCGCGACTATCGCTTTCACATGACCCTTGCCGGGCCATTCGCGGCGGCACCGGATGCGGCCTGGCTGGCGCGAGCACAGCGGCATTTCGTACCGTTGGCCGGGCAGAGCGTGACCATCGACGCCATCTCGCTTTGCCGCCAACCCAGCGCCGGGGTGCCTTTCTCCGAGTCGACGCGCCTGCCGCTTGGCGGGGGCTTGCGCAAGGGTGGGTCGCACAGTGTAATCTAATACTCTCTCTCGCGGGGGTTAGGGGGAATGACCATGGCCGATGGAACGGCACCGGGCACGATAAGCGGCTGGCTGGAGGGCCTCGGCCTCGGCCAGCATGCCGAGACTTTCGAGACTCAGGAAATCTATCTCGACGCCCTGCCGGACGTCACCGAAGGCGACCTCAAGGAGATGGGCATCCCCATCGGCCCGCGCCGCAAGATCCTCCGGGCCATCGGGGAACTGGGCACACCCGCGGAGCAACCCGTCAGACCCCAAGAGGCCGAGCGCCGGCAGATCACCGTGATGTTCTGCGACCTGGTGGGCTCGACGGCGCTGTCGGAGAAGCTCGCCCCGGAGGACCTGCGCAGCCTCATGCAGCGCTATCAGAAGGCCTGCGGCGCGGTGATCGAGCGCTACGAGGGCCACGTGGCCCAGTATCTCGGCGATGGCCTGATGACCTATTTCGGCTGGCCGCGGGCGCACGAGGACGATGCGGAACGGGCCGTCAGGGCCAGCCTGGAGATCGTCGAGGCGGTGAACGCCATGGACCTCCAGGTGCGCATCGGCATCGCCACCGGTCCTGTCGTGGTTGGCGATATCGGCGCCGGCGACGCCTCGGTGCCGAAGATGGCGGTCGGGGAAACGCCCAATCTGGCGGCCCGTATCCAGGGGCTTGCCGGGCCGGACGAAGTGGTGATCGGACCGACGACGCAAAGGCTCGTGTGCAACACTTTCACGGCTGACGATCTCGGCGAGCACCAGCTCAAGGGCGTTTCCGACTCGGTGACCCTATATCGCGTGGTCGGCGAAAGTGGTGCTCACAGTCGCTTTGCCGCCACGCACGACGTCGGCTTGACACCTTTGGTGGGCCGAGAGGCCGAACTCGCGCTCCTTCTCGACCGTTGGCACCTCGCCAAAGACGGTGAGGGCCAAGTAGTGCTCCTCGAAGGTGAAGCAGGTATTGGCAAGAGCCGAATCACAGAGGCGCTCCGACTGCGCTTAACCGACCAGCCTCATAATTGGTTGCGTTATCAGGGGTCGCCGTACCACACAAATTCGGCCTTCTTCCCAATTGCCACTCAGTTGGAGTTGGCTGCCGGTTTTGGACGCGACGATGATCCGGCGGCACGGCTCGACAAACTGCAAACGCTTATCTGCGAAGAACCCGCATGGCCTCTGTTCGCGGCAATGTTATCGCTGCCGACTGACCGCTATCCGTCTCTCAATCTTGAACCGGTCAAACAGAAGGAGGAGACGATCTCAGCCCACGCTAAGGAAATCGAGGCGCTGGCGAGGCAAGAGCCCGTACTAATGATTTGCGAGGACGCTCACTGGTACGATCCAACAACACTTGAGGCGTTGGAAGCAATTATACAACGCGTAGTCAGAGCACCGGTTCTTGTGGTGATCACCTTCCGCCCGGAGTTCGAGTCACCATGGAGCGGATACAAGCATCTAACCAGCATCTCTCTCAATCGCTTGAGCCAGCGCCAAGGCGCCGAGATGGTGTCGCGAGTGACCGGTGGCAAGACGTTTCCAGAAGAAGTCCTTGAGCAGATTGTCGCCAAAACTGATGGCGTTCCACTGTTTGTCGAAGAGTTGACCAAGACAGTCTTGGAAGCGGGATTCATGGAGGAGCGCGAGAACGAATACGTCCTGGTTGGACCATTGCCACCTCTCGCCATCCCCGCAACCCTCCAAGACTCCCTGATGGCGCGCCTTGATCGGCTTAGTCCGGTAAAGGAAGTGGCACAGATTGGCGCCTGTATTGGCCGCGAGTTCTCCTATGAGTTACTAGCCGCAGTCTCGCCCATGGGAAACAACGAGCTACATGACGCTCT
>CAZKTK010000157.1:0-7114 GCA_964555535.1 uncultured Rhodospirillaceae bacterium | reverse complement strand
AATCTCTGCCTCGTGACATGAAACATCAAGTTCATCTGGGAAATAGGGGATAAGAGAACGAACGTGACCGAAAGACCTGAACCCATGGCTGAGCTCGTAGAGAATATGGCGGCGCCACAGGCACCGCGCTGGTACAGCCCGACACCGTCCAACTGGCGTGTCGCCCTGCTCATCGCCGCCGTTGCAGTTCCCGCTTCGGTGAACCGCGACCAACTCGTCGCCATTCTCACCTACCACGTGGTGCCGGGCAAGGCGATGTCGGGCGATATCGCGGGCAAGGCCATGCAGGTCGCGACCGTGCAGGGCCAGGACCTTGCCATCAACGCCCAGGAAGGTGTCAGGGTCAACGAGGCAACCGT
This sequence comes from uncultured Rhodospirillaceae bacterium, assembly GCA_964555535.1. Taxonomy (GTDB): domain Bacteria; phylum Pseudomonadota; class Alphaproteobacteria; order UBA7887; family UBA7887; genus UBA7887. Next base: position 6,755 of record CAZKTK010000157.1, on the reverse strand, counting down.
CATTCAGGCTGACGTCGAGGCCTCGAACGGCGTCATCCACGTCATTGATACGGTGCTGTTACCGCAATAGTCGGTCGCGTTGCCCTAGAGCCGATAGACCTTGCGCGCGGTGCCGGCGAACATGGCATCGCGCGCATCGTCGTCGTAGTCGGCGGCAATCTTCTTGAGGCCGTTCCAGAGCACGGCATAGCTGATCGACGTCCGGTCGACCGGGAAGTTGCTTTCGAACATGCAGCGCTCGGGCCCGAAGCAGGCGATGGCGTGGTGGTAGTAGCGTGCCTGCGCCGCGACGAAGTCGTCCGAGCTTGGCGGCAAGGCCTGCGCATGCCAGCCGAAGCCATTGTCGGGCATGGCAAGGCCGCCGAGCTTGGCATAGACGTTGGGACATTCGGCAATGGCTGCGATGTCGTCCTTCCAGGCGGCGAATATCTCCTCGCGGCGGCCGGCATAGGCGCCGACGCCGAGCGGCGTGCCGAAATGATCGAGCACCATGGCGGTGCCGGGAACCGCGTCGGCCAGGTCGCGGAAGGCGCCATTCTGGTGATGGTAATGCCATGTGTCGAAGCTCAGGCTGCGCTCGCCGAGCCGGGTGACGCCGGCGCGAAAGGCGTCATCCTCGTATAGGCCGAGCGGTGCGCGTCCGGGTATCCGCAGATCTTGCGGATTGGGGTCGTTGGCGCCGGCGTGGCGGATGCCGCGAAAGAGGCCGCGCCCCGCCTCTTCATGCGCGTCGAGGACCGCGTCAAGCTCGCCGTGGCGGAGGTCGGCATGGGACACGATTCCGGCGATGCACGCCTTGTCGGGGTGCTTTGCCGAGTCCTCGGCGATCTCGGCGACGAATTGGGTCTCGCCGACAGGGCGCAGATGCTCGGGGCCGTCTTCCAGATAGGCCGAGCGGCATTCGAGGAATACGGTTTCGACCACGTTGTGCCCAGCGCCCGTGTCGGCCCAAAGCTCGTCGAGCAGATAGCGCGAGCCGCCCCGGTTCCACAAATGATGATGCGGGTCGACAATCTCACGGTCGGGATCGATCGGCTTTTCTTGCACTTGGTCAAGCCAATCATCGCGCGCCGCCATCCGTGCCACCCAGCTCCTTCGTTCCGCCATCGGCGAATTCTCCGTCTATTCCCTATGCACACCCATGGTCACAACGCCCAAGGATAGCAATTCGTTGCAATTGATATATGTCCTTTCAAGATGAGCAGCGCCGGCCGCCCGATGGTTGCGCAAGCGCGGGCATCGGCGACGGAACGGCAAAGTGGGATGGGGGTCGTGACGGGATCTTCGATACCTGATGTGACGGATGCGCCGTCGCAAGGCACACCGCTGTGGGCGGCGGTCGCCGCCTGCCTGCCGGGGCCGCTGGACCGCGACGAGCTGCACGACATCCTCTTGCCGAGCAAGCATTCCTTGCTGGTGGATCGCCGGCGGGCAGCGCTCGTGCTTGGCCGGGCCCGCGCCGTTGCCTTGATGTTCTCGGTTTTCACGCTGGTCTGGATCGTTATCGATTGGTTTGTCTTTCCCTGGCCGATTTGGGCCAGCCTGGCAGCCGGGCGCGTGTTCATCAGTGGTGCCTTTCTTGCCACGGCCTTGCTGTTGCCGTTGTCGGGCGGCCTGAGGGTGGCGTATCGCGCGATCGCCTATCTGATGATTTTGCCGTCGCTGTTCTATCTCTATTCCCTTGCAGTCATCGACCTGGAATCCGCCTCGGGCCTGAAAGCGATGCTTGCCGCCGGCTATGCCTTCGTGCCCTTCGTGGTGGTATCGGGATTGGCGATTTTTCCCCTGACCGCGCTGGAAGGCGCGCTGTTCGCGGCTGCACCGATCTTGTCCGTGGTCGCGGCCGCGGCTCTGCGGCTCGAGGTCATGGCCTGGGCAAGCTATCTGGCGGTCATCTGGCTTTTGCTGATTCTCGCCGTTGTCGCCACCATTGCCGGCATGGGGCAGATGCACTTCATGGCAGGGCTTGTGCGCCAGTCGGCGCATGATGTTCTCACCAATGCCTTCTCGCGGCGCTATGGCGAGGAGCTTTTGGCGATGCATTTCAGCCAGGCCAAACGCAGTGGTGCGCCGCTGTCGCTGATGTTTCTCGACATCGACAATTTTAAGAGCATCAACGACACCTTCGGCCATGAGGCCGGCGATGACGTGCTGCGGGACATGGCCCAAACCTTGCGGGAGAAGCTCCGCCAAAGCGACATCGTGGTGCGCTGGGGCGGCGAGGAATTCGTCGTCGTCATGCCGCAAACCGACAGCGCGGGTGCGGCCACCCTCGCCGGGCGCCTGCTCGACGGTGGCCTCGGCACGCGCCCTGACGGCGCGCCGCTCACCGCCAGCATGGGCATCGCCGAGCATGCCGCCGAGGCCGATGACAGTATCGCCGACATGGTAGAGGCCGCCGACCGCCGCATGTACGTGGCCAAGCGAAGCGGCAAGAACCGTGTGGTCGCGGACGACGCCGAGGCCGGTCAAACCGATTCCATCTAAGCCTGAAGGACTCTAGTGTGGTTTTTGGAGTCGAAGTTCCTCTCGGTGCCGCGCCAAGCCATGGGCGGAACTTCGAAGCCACCTCACTAGTGAAACAGACATGCGCTAGCCAGCGGCTCTCCACCGGCGTATAAGAATCATTCCAATATTCGAAGAGTCTCTACGTCGAATACCGCCCGCCACATGTGATGTCGCACGGTGCAGATATGGCAAAGACTGCGTTTCCCGATGCCCCGCTGGCTTTTCCTGCGGACAAGACGGTAACGAAAGTCATTCTCGACAACATCGAAGAGGCCATCTACGTGCGCGGCGCCGGCCGTGAGCTGTTATACGTCAATCCGGCGGCGGAGCGGCTGTCCGGCTGTCCGGCTGGTCGAGCGCCGAAGCCCTGAAACGCCCATGCTACGAGGTGTTCGGCGACGAAGGGGCGAAATGCAATCTCGATTGCCCCATAGACCGCGCCAACCGGCTCGACGAAGCCATCTTCCATACCGAAGGCAACGTCATAGACCGGAACGGGCAGCACAAGAGTGTCAGCGTTTCGATCTCTCCCGTTCACGACGGTGCGACGGTTACCGCAACCGTTGTCGCGCTGCGCGATGTCACGCGGCTTCGCAAGCTGGAGCACACCAATCTCAAGACCTTGATGGATCTCGAGGCCACGCACGAGAAGTTGCAGCAAAGCGAGCGGCGGTTCCGTGGCTTTGCCGAGCTCTCTCACGACTGGTGGTGGGAAACCGATGCCGAGCACCGCTTCAGCTATATGGGCGGGCCCAACGCGGCGGCGCGGGACAGCATGATGGGCCGCCGTCGCGACGAGATCGTCGACACCAGCTTGGATCCCGAGGCCTGGGCCCTTTTCAAGGACTGTCTCGACAATCACGCCGTGTTCCGGGATTTCGTCTACCCGCAGGACCTCAAGAGCGGACGGCGGCGCTGGGTCAAGATCTCAGGCAACCCGATGTTCGATGAGGACGATATCTTCGTCGGCTATCGCGGTGTCGGATCGGATATCACCACCGCGGTCGAGGAGAATTTGAGCCTACGTGCCAGCGCGGAGAAGGATGTTCTGACCGGGCTGCTCAACCGCGCCGGATTCGAGAAGGCGCTGAAGGCGAGCCGCGGCGACAAGCGCAATGCCGGCGCCAGGTTCGCCCTCGCCATCATCGATCTTGACGGTTTCAAGGCGGTCAATGACCATCACGGCCATGCAGCGGGCGACCAGGTGCTTGTGGAGCAGGCACGGCGTCTCTCCCATGCGGTGCGCGACAATGACCGCGTGGCACGCCTCGGCGGCGACGAGTTTGCGGTTCTGCTGGGCGGATTGGGCGAATTCGACAGCGCCGACAGGGTGGGGACGAAGCTGTGCCAGGCCCTGAGCGATCCCATCGAGATCCAGGACGATGTCTGGGTCGAGCCCGGCGCGAGCATCGGCATCGCCATGTTTCCGGACCATGGCGAGGAGTCCGGGGCGCTGCTGGAAGCGGCGGACCAGGCCATGTATGCCGCCAAGCGCTCCGGCAAGAACCGCCACGCCGTGTTTGCCGCATAGCAGGCGATGAACGAGCAGCTCATTGTCTCGTTTCTGCTCCTGATAGAATCGATGCTGGGCTATCCGCCGCCGCAGGATATGCCGCCGATAACCCGCATGCCTGCCAGCGAGCTGGCGGAGCGGGTTTGCGGCGCGCCCTGTCCCGTCGAGGCCGCATTCATCGCGGGCGAGGGCATCCTGCTGGATGACGCCCTCGATATCGACGGCGATGCCTATGCCCAGTCCGTGCTCGTGCACGAGCTTGTCCATGTGGTTCAGCATGCCAACGGGACCCATGCCGAGATGACACCCTGCCGCCGCCATACGGTTCGGGAATACGAGGCCTATGCGGTGCAGGAGGAATATCTGCTGCGCCGGACCGGCAACGGGTTGCGCGGTCTGCACAAGGGAAACCGCGTCTGGCCACGCTGCTTCGACGACTGAGCGCGGCTATGGCATAGTGCGCCTCCCGAGGGAGGAGCGATAGCATGAGCGGGTCTGACGTCGAGGTTTGGGGTGCCAACAGCACGCGCAGCATGCGGGTGGTCTGGACGCTGCTTGAGTTCGGGGTGCCATTCACCCACCACGCCATCGGCTCGCGCACCGGCGAGACCCTGACCGAGACCTACAAGGCGCTCAATCCGAAACAGAAGATCCCCACCTTCCGCCATGGCGAACTGGTCCTGAGCGAAAGCGTCGCCATCGCCCAATACATCAGCGAGGCGTTCCCGGCGCCTGAGGGCTTGTTTGTTCCCGACGATGCCGCGGGCCGCGCCAGGCTTATGGAATGGTGCTCATTCGCCGCCATGGAGCTCGATGCCCATTCCCTCTATCTCGTGCGCCGCCACCGGGATCTGGCGCACATCTATGGCGAGGCGCCGGAAGCGGTCTCCTCGGCGTTCGAGTATTGCGAGAAGCAGCTCACCGCCATGGCGCCGCGCGTTGCCGCCGCCGCGCCCTATGTGCTCGGCGCAAGGCTGTCCGTCGCCGACATAGTCTTGATGACCTGCGTCGACTGGGCGATCCTCTATGGCGCTACGGTGCCCGAGCCTTACCACGCCTATCGTGACCGCGTCGCCGAGCGGCCCGCCTATCGCGCGGCCCTGGCGCAGAACTTCCCCGCCTTCGAAATCGAGGACGGCCGTATCGTCGGCCCGAAAACAGAATGAAGATGCGAGACGATGACTGACACAAAAGTGCCGAAAGGCCCGCTCGACGGCTTCCGCGTGCTCGACCTGACGACCATGGTCTCAGGCCCCGTCGCCACCATGATGCTGGCCGACCAGGGCGCCGACGTGATCAAGATCGAGCCGCCCCAGGGCGAGCTGATGCGTCATGTCGGCATCGACAATCGCGGCATGACCTCGTCGTTCCTGTCGTGCAACCGCTCCAAGCGCTCGCTGTCGGTGGACGTGAAGAGCGAGGAAGGGCTTGCCGTGGTGCGCAAGCTCGTCGCCACGGCGGACGTGCTGGTGCAGAACTTCCGCCCCGGCGCCATCCAGCGCATGGGCCTCGGCGAGGACGTGGTGCGCGGCATCAACCCGCAGATCATCTACGTCTCGATCTCCGGCTTCGGCGAGGACGGGCCCTATGCCCAGCAGCGGGTCTACGATCCCGTCATCCAGGCGCTCTCGGGCCTCGCCGAGATCCAGACCGACCGCTCGACCGGCGAGCCGCGCATGGTGCGCACCATCATCCCCGACAAGACCACCTCGGTGACCGCCGCCCAGGCGATCACGGCGGCGTTGCTCGCGCGCGAGCGCGGCGGCGGCGGCCAGCACGTGAAGCTCGCCATGCTCGACACCATGGTCGCCTATCTCTGGCCCGAGGCCATGTCGGCGCTCAACTTCGTCGGCAACGAGCGCGATCCCGCGCGCGGCCAGATGGGCCTCGACCTCGTCTTCAAGACCCAGGACGGCTACATCACCGCCGGTGCCGTCACGAACCGCGAATGGGCCGGCATGTGTCGGGCGCTGGAGCGCGAGGCGCTCATCGAGGACGAGCGCTTCCTCACCCCCGACGCGCGCTTCGCCAACATCACCGACCGCCGCCGCATCATGAGCGAGGAGATCGCCAAGTGGGAGACGGACGTGATCCTCGCCCGCTTCGTCGCCGAGCAGGTGCCCTGCGCGCCGATCCTCTCGCGCCAGGCCGTGCTCGACAACGAGCAGGTGCAGCGCAACGAGATCATCGAGGTGCACGAGGATGAGGTGCTCGGCCAGGTGCGCCAGCCCCGCCCCGCCGCGCGCTTCGGCGCCACGCCGTCGCTGGTGCGTGCCATGGCACCGTTTCTCGGCGCCGGCAACGACGAGATCCTGGCCGAGCTCGGCTATTCGGCGGACGAGATCGCGCGCCTGCACGAGACAGGAATTTTGCAGCACAATCCGCCGCGGGAGGAGTCCGAATGAGCGCCCTGCGCATCTTCACCTATCTGCCCAACCCGCGGCTCTGGAAGGCGGCGATCGCGGCGCGGCTTTGCGGGCTCGAGATCGAGGCGCGGGGCGACAAGCCGCCGAAGCTTGCGGGCTGGCTGTGGGACTTCGACGCCCGCCCGCTCGAGGACGGCGAGGCCGACCCGGACGGGCCCTGGGCGCGGCAATCGCGCACGGGCTTCGCCGGCACGCTCTACAAGACCGACGCCTTTCTCGAAGCCCACCCCTTCGGTACCGTGCCGGCGGCCTTCAGCCCCGACGGCAAGGTGGGCATATTCGAATCCAACAGCATCATGCGCACCGTC
>CAZKTK010000156.1:0-7120 GCA_964555535.1 uncultured Rhodospirillaceae bacterium | reverse complement strand
AAGGTCACCTTGCGCTCGGCATCGCCTTCGGCCCGCCCGAGCAGCTCGCTGCCTAGGGCATCGAGGCTTAGGACAAGGCCGTTGAGCGTGATGCTGCCATCGCCGGCCACCTTCACCAGGAGAGGTCCGCTATCCGTCGCCGCCGCCTGTGCGGGCAGGGGGCGCTGGCCCATGGACAGGTCGAGTGCCGTCTGGCGGATGAATGAGCCGGCGAGCATGAAGAACACCAAAAGCAGGAACACCACATCGATCAGCGGCGCGATGCTGAGCTGCGGCTTGGCGCGTTCCTGCTCGCCGAAATCCATGGCCTAGCGCCTCGCCACCGTGCTGCCGAGGATGCGCGTCACGGCGTCCTTCATGGCTGCGCGTACGTTCTCCACGCGGCCTTCTAGAACGTAGTAAGCGGCCAAGGCCGGAATGGCGATGACGAGCCCGAAGGCGGTGGTCAGAAGCGCTTCCCAGATGCCGCCGGCCAGCAAGGCCGGATCGACCTTGGAGCCGGCATCTTCCAGCTCCGCGAATGCGCCGATCATGCCCATGACCGTGCCAAGCAGGCCGAGCAGGGGGCTGAGATTTGCGATCACCTCCAGGCCGCGCAGGTGGCTCTCGAGGTCGCGGATCTGGGCACTGCCAACGCGGCTGATCTCCGCATCCCTGTCTTCGGCGCCGAGGCGGAAGTCGGTGCTGGTGGCGATGGCGCTTTCCATCACCCGAGCCACCGGATGCTTACGTTTCTCCAGTAATGCCAGGGCTGCATTCGGCTCGCTGCCATCGAGCGCCTTCATGGCGGGCTCGACGAAACGCAGGTCGCCAAGGCTGAGGCGGGCGAATTGCAGCAGCTTGGCAATAATTATGAGGGCCGCCAGACCTGAGACGGCCAGCAACACCATCATCACCGGCCCACCCTTGGCGAGTAGGTCGAAGGCGCTGGCAAACATGCCAATTTCACTTGTCATTTCACCTTCCAAGCCCCTGGTCCTGTGCCTCGACACGCGAGAAGGCGCAGGTCCGGTCCGGACCCGCGCCCTTCGGCAGAATGGCGGCACCCTATATCACAACCGGCCCGTCTGAGAAGACCGGTTGCGGGGCTGCGCTCAGTTCAGGCGAATCCTCACGCCGACATAGCCCGCGAAAGGCTGGCCCGGCGACAGGAAGCGCGGGTTGGTTACACCCCCGGGCAGCTCGTAGATCGGCACTTCGTTGCCGGTCTCGCCGAGCACGCCGAAGGTCTCGTAGTTCGTATCAAACAGGTTCTCGACCCGGGCAAACACCTCCACCCAGTCGGTCAACGAATAGGCGGCGTGGGCATTGACCACGGCATAGGGATCGGTGCGCGGCAGGAAATTGCCTTCGTCGCCGCGCAGATAGACACCGCTGCGGGCGACCAGCGTGCTGCCGATGACGAAGTCGTCGAACAGTGCGTAGTCGAGGCCCAGATTAAAGGTGTGATCCGGGATGCCCGGAATGTCGTCGCCGTTCTCCACCGGAATGTCCCGGCCGCCAGCTGACGAGGCGGCTTGGGGGTGGTTGGTCGATGTCACCCTGAAGGACGACCCGTACTTGGCATCGGTCAGCGAATAGTTCGCAAACCAGCCGAGGCGGCCCCAGCGGCCGTTCACACCCACTTCCATGCCGCGGCGCATCGTCCGCTTGATGTTGCGGAAGTAGCCCGCAGCCAGGCCGGTGCCGGCGGAGACGAAGATGATGTCGTCGAAATTGGTCGTGGTGTAGAAGCCCACGTTCCAGTTGATGTCGAGATCCTCGGGCAGCCCCGGCACGGCGCCGCGCACGCCGGCTTCGAACGTCTGGGCGACGATGCGCTCGAGCGGCGGGTCGGCGACGAACGCATTGGGGAAGCGGCACGGTGCGGCCGGATCCGCACAGCCAAGCTCGGCGGGCGTCGGCGCGCGCATGTTGCGCGAGAAACTGCCGTAAAGGGTGGTGTCGACCGACGGAAAGTTATAGGTGAAGCCCAGCGCCGGGTTCACATCCGTGAAGCTGTGCTCGCCGTTCAGATTGCCGAGACGCTCCGCGTTGTACGAAAAGTTGTCCGTCGTGCTCGTCTGTATGTGATTGAGACGGGCCGCGGCGGTAATGGTCAGCTGATCGGTCACGTCCACCGTATCGGACACATAGACGCCTATGGCCTCGGAGGTGTTCTTGATCTGCGTCGGGGTGGCGCCTCCGGCCTCGAGGTCGCCGCCAGCCAAGCTCGCCTCATATTTCTGCAGGCTGAGGATTGGATTGGCAGGCTCGATGAAGCCGCGATCGAGCGTCAATGCCGCCAGGGTTTGCTGGTTGTGAAACTTCGTCTGAGAGAAGTCGAGCGCTGTGCCGACAATGAAGGTATTTTCGAAGCCGAGCCATTCATTCTCGAAGACCCCCTGCACCGCGGCACCGAACGTACTGGTCTGCGTCGAGGACGTGTTTTTCGCGGCGTAGTTGCTGGCGAACACGGGGATTGCATTGCCATCTTGGTCAATCAATAGCTCCGCCTCGTCGTCCTCCTCGCAAAGGAAGCCTGCCGGCGCCGCAGCGACAGCGGCGCCATTGCCGACTGTGCCGGCGAGGTTGCCGTCGCCGGCAAACGTGGCGCCGACGGCCGCCGCGTCGCAGGCTGCCGCTTCGACCTCATCGCCGTTAATCGTGGAGCGCGTGATGCGGCGAAAATAGGTGTTCGCCTGGATCGATGCGGTGTCGCTTATGTCAACCGAGCCGTCGCCCTGGAAGAAGAATATCTCGTTCTGGGTGTTGTCCGGCCAGGTGAACACCGCGCGCCGGTTCTGATCCAACAGTTCCGTCGGAGAAAGGCCGTTGCCGTTCATGTCCGTATCGGCATAGGTGAAGTTGAAGTTCACCGAGAAGATGTCGCCCTGGAAACCGACATCCGAATAGAAGCGCGACAGATCGGAGGGCGAATTGTTGCGCCAGCCGTCGTCGCTCTGGTGATCGGCGGCAACATAAATGCCGAAGTTCTCGCCGGCATAACCGGCCTGGACTTCCGTGCCGTAGCGCTCCCAGTAACCGCCATAGGCCTCGCCTTCGACGCCCTGGAAGCTGAAGCCGTCATGCATGTCGATGGCGATGGCGCCGCCCAGAGCGTTCAGGCCGAATACCGGGTTGTTATTGACCAGCGCCATGTTGCGGATGGCCGGCTCCGGTATGAGATCCCACTGCACCGTGTCGCCGAAGGCCTCGTTGATGCGCACGCCGTTCTGATAGACGGCAATGCCCTGGGATTCGCCGAGCAGGGGCGAGGCCGCGAAGCCGCGATAGCGAATGTCCTTCTGGAACGTGCTGTTCTGCACGTCGACGGCGGCGACGCTGCCCATTTGACGGTCAAGCTGGTCTGTTAGCTGCATGCCGGGGAAACGCTCGATGGCGTCTTCCGACAGGGTCTGCGGATTGCCGGGGACCTTGTCGATAGGTGTCCCCGTACCGGCCAGCGGCGTCGTGCCGATAACCTCGATATCCGGCAGCACGGAAACCGGTGCGTCCTGGGCCCAGGCTGGGGCGGTGGCGACAAGAATGGCTGTGGCGGTGGCGAAAAGCGGCCGGCCCGCCCGATGGGCCTGAAGTGGCATGAATATCCCTCCCGAGGATACGTCGTGGTTACAGGGAGGGTGTAATGAGGTTGGGAGCGGCAGTCAAACAATAATATTAAAATTTTAGCGTAACTTGTTGTTCTAAAACAATATCTATTGGCTATAATGAACCAACTCTAGCCGAGTTATGGTTGGTATGAACCAATGCCGCTTTCCTTCGGCTCTCAAAGACCATGTTTGCTCATGCGATAACGCATGGTCATGCGGGTGATGCCGAGCGCCCGGGCCGCAGCGGAGACATTGCCGCCGGCCTCGGCGAGCGCCTGCTCCAATGCGCTGCGTTCGGTATCCGCCAAGGAACTGAGAGGTTCGGCGGGCGCTGTTGCTGCGTTTTGGGTTAGCGGCAGTGCGGACGGCTCCAATTTACCGCTGCGGTCCAGCAATACGGCGCGCTCAATGACATGGGCGAGTTCTCGCGCGTTGCCGGGCCAGTCGTAGCGCTCCAGCAGTGTCGCGGCTCCTTTGGAGAGCGCCGGCGCCTCGCGGCCATAGCGTTTCGCGGTGTCGGCAATGAAGTGCTCGGCCAGCTTGGCCGCATCGCCGGAGCAGTCGCGTAAGGCGGGCAGGCGGATATGTAGCACGTCCAGGCGGTAATAGAGATCCGCACGAAAGCGGCCGGCACGGGCTTCGGCCTCAATGTTGCGGTTGCTGGCAGCGATGATGCGCGCTCGCAATGGCACTTCGGTTTGGCGTATTTCTCTATTTTCCAAGACCGTGAGCAGCTTCGCCTGCAGTTCGGCAGAAAGTTCGCAGACCTCATCGAGGAACAGGCTGCCGTCCTCCGCGGCCTTGAGCAGTCCCGGTGCGCCGTCGCCGCCGAACAGCTCGCGATCCGCATCGAGATGCTGCAGGCCGATGCAATCGATGCGGACGAAAGGGCGGCTCGCGCGCGGGCTCAGGTCGTGCACCAGCCGTGCTGCGACCGATTTTCCGGTTCCCGTCTCGCCAAGCAGCAGCAAGTTGGGGGCGTCGCCGTCGTTATCCACTGCCGCGATGGTTTCGATCTCGTGGCGCGCGGCGCGCATGGCGGGGCTTTCGCCCAAGAGCGCGGCGGCATCGCCGGTATGGGCCTCGCGTTCCGCCGAATAGTCGAGGCGACGTCGCAGCTCCCGCGATTCCAGCACTCGGTCGACGACCAGCGCCAGCTCATCGAGATCGAGCGGCTTGCGCAGATAGTCCACGGCACCGCGCTTCATGGCCTCGACCGCATTGTCGAGATCGCCAAAGGCGGTCACCGCAACGACCGATATGCCGGAGATCTCGCTGAGCAGGTCGAGGCCGGTGCCGTCCGGCAAGCGCATGTCGAGCAGCACGAGATCGGGCGCGGCTTCGGCCAGTTGGGCCCGCGCTTCGCCGAGCGTGCCGGCAACGCTTGCCCGATGGCCATCGTGTCCGAGACGCATCGCCACCGCTTCGGCGAAAGGAATCTCGTCGTCGACAACGAGGATAGTGGTTTCGCTCATGCTTTCACCGTCGGCAGGGAAATGATGGCGCGGGTGCCGCCGCCTTCGACGGTCTCGAAGTGCAAGCTGCCCTCGTGCAATTCGCAAATCTTGTAGGCGAAGGGAATGCCGAGCCCGCTGCCCCAGGCCTTGGTGGTGGGGCCGGGAATGGCGGCCTTGGCATTCGGCTCGAAAGGCAGGCCCGAACCATGGTCGCTGATCGATATCCAGCTTGTGGTGCTATCGCCGCCTGTCGACATCTCCAGCTCACCGCCTTGCGGCGATGCCTCGGTCGCATTGGCGAGTAGGCCATAGATGGCTTGTTCCATAAGATTCGCATCCAATGGGACTTGGGCGCCATCCTGCCAAGCTTGACGTGTCACCGTTACGCTCTTTTCGTCCAGTCTCGGCGCCAACAGGGTAAGAGCGGTGTCGGCGCAATCGGCGAGCCTGCCAGCTTTGCGATGGGCGCCGCCAGGGTCGAGATAGGAGAGCAGCGACGTCAGCCAGGCGTTCAGTCGGTCAACGGCGCTGAGGATGTCCTTGGTGGCTTTGGCTTTGGCCGTCTCGTCCGGCGCGTCGGGAAGCACTTGCGCGGTGGCGCGGATGCTAGCGAGCGGGTTACGAATATTGTGTGCGATCACGGGCACAAGGGCGCCCAACGCCGATTGCTTTTCGCTGCGGACCAAGGCCGCCCGGCTCTCCGCCACTTCGTCCGTCATGGCATTGATGGCGCGTTGCAGGGTGACCATTTCGGCTGCGCCACTCTCTTCCACGGGACGTTCCAGACGCCCCGCGCCGAAGGCGGACAATGCGCCCAGCAGATCCGACAGGGGGGCGATGAAGGCGCGCTGCAGAAAGCCTCGGGCCAAGAGCAACAGCGCCGCCGCGGCGACGACGGTAACCAGCGGCACGATCAGAGCAATATTCGACAATCGCGAGACACGTTTCGCGAGATCATTGCGCGCCCTGATGAACTCTGCTGCGGCCGTGTCCAGTGCCGCCTCCACCGCGGCCAGACTGCCCACTTCCAGCTCGGTATCGAACAGCGCCAGCTTTTCCGCCTCGCCGAAGCTGCCGCTTTCGCGCGCCATGATCGCATCCGCATCCACCCGCGCCGCCGCCTGGGCGGACAGCAGTCCAGCGACCACAATCCTTTCGCCGGGCTCCATTGCCAGCCGGTCGAGCTCAGCCAGCTTCGCAGCCAGCGCTTCGCCGTAGAGGCGATACTCGTCCGTCGCATCCGGGTCGCTGAGAAAGTGGTAGTCGAACATTTCCTTGGTCTGGCGATAGAGGTCGCCGCGAGCCTCTTCCGCCAGGCGCAACAGGCTGTCGATACGCGAGACCTCGGCGGTCCAGCGTTCGCTCAGGATAAGCCCGACGGTGCCGGCGACACCGGTCATGCCGACCAGTAGAAGCAGGGCCAGGCCCTGAATGAGCTGCAAACTGCGGAGCGATCGAAGGGCGGCCATGGCTCTCGGGCTGACTGACGGGGTTCAAGTCAAACTGGTTTATATCAACCAAAACTGTCAAGCGGCGGAACCCTTTTGATTCTGCGTTCAAGGGCTGGGCAGCCGGATCTGCGATGGTTCACTTGCACCACCTGGTTGGTCTATTTGCTGCATTTTTACATTCAAGTTGTATCATAACATATTGAAATTTTTGATAAATATCTTGAGTTCGTAATGTATGTCTATTAAATGAACTCGGTGAGACATTGGCGATCCGACCGGGAAGGGGCAGTGCTATGACCAACATGAGTACACCGCCACATTTGGGCGGGAATGTCGGTGTCTGCGACGAGCGACCTCCCAAGTTAGCTCATAGCAAAGACGAGGCGCCGACCTGCGTGTCGGCGCCTCAATTTGCCCTCATATCCTGTTTGGCGTTGCTCGGGACGGCGCTCGTAGTGGGGCTGGCCGCGACGCTGCGGCAGGGGGGCTGGCCCTTCCTTTGAGGCGACGGTCTTTGCAGTCTTGACACCGAAGAGTGGCATCCGCACCGTCGTCTTACTCGGCTCTTCTCCCCGTCCTCTTCTCAGCCCTGATATTTCATCGCCAGGTCGCCATTGTC
>CAZKTK010000155.1:0-7126 GCA_964555535.1 uncultured Rhodospirillaceae bacterium | reverse complement strand
TCGAGGAGCGCGTCGGCACCATGTCCGACGGCAGCCTGAAGATTAAGTTCTTCGATCCCGGCGCGTTGGTGCCGGCGCTGGAGATTTTCGATGCGGTCTCGAGCGGCTCGATCGATGCGGGCTGGAGCTCGCCGGGCTATTGGGCGGGCAAGGTCCCGGCCCTGCAGTTCTTCGCGGCCGTTCCCTTCGGCCCCGACCCCGGCGAATATCTCGCCTGGCTCTATCATGGCGGCGGCGAGGCGATCTATCAGGAGATCTACGCCAAGCACAATATCCACGCCATGCATTGCGGCATGATCTCGCCCGAGGGCTCGGGCTGGTTCCGCGAGGAGATGACCTCGATCGACGACCTCAAGGGCCTGAAGATGCGTTTCTTCGGCCTCGGCGCCAAGGTCATGGAGAAGCTCGGCGTTTCCACCCAGCTGATCTCCGGCGGCGACATCTTCCCGGCGCTGGAGCTCGGCACCATCGACGCCACGGAGTTCTCCATGCCGGCGATCGATCTGGACCTCGGCTTCTACCAGGTCGCCAAGCACTACTACTTCCCCGGCTGGCATCAGCCTTCGAGCCTGCTCGAGCTGATGATCAACATGGACCGCTGGAACGAGCTGTCCGCCGCCCAGCAGGCGATCATCGAGACCGCTTGCGGCGACAGCATTCGCGAAGGCATCGCCGAGGGCGAGGCGATCCAGTTCGGTGCCCTGCAGGAATTGCAGAGCAAGGGCGTGACCCTGCACCGCTGGTCGCCGGAGATCCTCGAGGCCCTGCAGGCCGCATGGGCCGAGGTGGTCGCAGAGGAATCCGCCAAGGACGCGGACTTCAAGCGCGTCTGGGAGCATCTCGCCGCCTTCCGCGAGAATTACGCGCTCTGGGCCTCCTACGGGCGTCTGTAGGCTAGACCCGACGGAGACAAGGCCGGGGTGCGGGCGATGGGCCCGCCCCGGCCTTTTTCGTGCCATGCGGCACGCATGCCGGTCATCCCTGCCTGAGCTTCCTGCGCGTGCATAACGACTTCCCGCTGGCCTGCTACCAGCCCAAGTTCGTCGTCGACCAAGTCGTCGACGCCTGTAAATATGCCGGCGTGCCGCCTGCCTACACGCCCGAGCGCGTGCTGCAGGCGATCAGCAATCTCTACACCAAGGATACGCCCGGATACGGGGTGCCCGGCGGCGACGATGCCTCCGCGGGCTCCGGCTTCACCACCCTCGCCAAGGGCGCTCCGCCGCCGGCGCCGAGCTGAGAGGAGACTTGCGCAAAGCGCCTAAACCACATACCTAGTCTGTAGATGGCAAGAATTACACCCGCCATGAACGGACCGAGGATCGGCGCGTGCTTCTCAAGCTTTCCAAGAAAGAAATCGCAGCCATCGAGGCAGCGCTTGATATCGCTTTGAACGGCGGTGGCGCTCTCGTGCAATCGGCCGACATCACCGCGCGCCAGGGCATTCCGCCGCGCTATCTCGAACCGATCCTGCAAAAGCTCGGTCGGGCCGGCGTGCTGGTTGGGGTGCGCGGACCCGGCGGCGGCTACCGCCTGGCGCGCGAGCGGCGGCGCATCACCCTGTGGCAATTGGTGGATGCCATGCGCGGCGAGGCCGAGGCCGAGGTCTCGGCCAGCCTCGAGACTCTGGCCCATGCCCTGGCCGATATCGAAACCGATCTGCGCGCCCGCCTCGATGCCGTCACCATCGAAGAGCTGTGTTGGGGCAAGAAGCCTCCCGAGCGCGGCCCAAGGCGCGATTTCGTCATATGACCGGTGCCACGCCCGCCCGCGGCCGGCTTTACGGCAGCCTGCTGGAGACCATCGGCGCAACGCCGCTGGTACGGCTCACGCGTCTGGCAGCCGACGAAGGCTGCGTCGCCGAGATCGCCGGCAAGTGCGAGTTTTTCAATCCGCTGTCATCGGTCAAGGACCGCATCGGCCTGGCGATGATCGAGGAGGCGGAGGCGGCCGGGCATATCGGCCCGGGCACGGTCATCGTCGAGCCGACGTCGGGCAATACGGGCATCGCCCTGGCCTTCGTCTGCGCCGCCAAGGGCTATCGGCTGATCCTCACCATGCCCGAAAGCATGTCCGCCGAGCGCGGGCGCATGGTGCGCCTGTTCGGTGCCGAGATCGAGCTGACACCGTCGGGCAAGGGCATGCAGGGTGCGATCCAGCGGGCCGAGGAACTGCTCGCCGAGCTGCCGGACGCCTACATGCCGCAGCAGTTCCGCAATCCCTCCAATCCGGAGGCGCACGCACGCACCACGGCGGAAGAGCTGTGGCAGGACACGGACGGCGCCATCGACGTGCTGGTCAGCGCGGTCGGCACGGGCGGCACCATCACCGGCATTGCCGGCCTGCTCAAAGAGCGCAAGCCGGGCCTGCGGGTGGTCGCGGTCGAGCCTGAGGACAGTTCGGTGCTCTCAGGCGGACCGCCCGGTCTGCATCAGATCCAGGGCATCGGCGCCGGCTTCGTGCCCGAGGTGCTCGATACGGAGATCATCGACGAAGTGGTGCGTATCGGCAATCACACCGCATTTTCGACGGCGCGCCGCGCCGCCAGGCTGGAAGGTCTGCCGGTGGGCATTTCCTCCGGCTCGGCGCTCGCCGCGGCGCTGGAGATCGGCTGCCGGCCGGCCATGACCGGCAAGCTCATCGTCGCCATCCTGCCCTCCTTCGCCGAGCGCTACCTCTCCTCGCCCCTGTTCGAAGGGCTCTAGCAGACTGATTCGCTCCTTCCTGGGACTCGATTGGCGAGGATTGTCGCCAGTGGCAGCCGCGTATGTGGAAAACACATAATGAAAATGTATTGCATGTTTTTCTACAGAGTCGTTTTCTTATTCTTACTTAATCACAGTACGTAAACGGTTTATAGGGACGACCACACAATGGTAACCGTGGAACTGGAGCGCGAAGAGGAAGCGGAGACCCGCAAACCGCGCCGGGCGGAGCTTGCGCGACCCGCACGGCAGGAGCCCGAGCCGAATCCGGCCGAGACCGCAGAGCCGATCTGGTTCGCCCACTGGTAAGGAGCAAAGCGATGGCACGGAAGATCGCCACGGCAAATCGCATCGCCGACGGCCGCGTGGTCTATCTCGGCGCGCACGGCGCCTGGCATGAGACGATGGCAGAGGCACGCGTCGCGGACGACGAGACCGCCGCAGCCGACCTCGATGCCGCCGCCAGGCTCGGCGAGGTCGCCAACCTGGTCATCGGCGCCTACCTGATCGAGGTCGAGGGCCGACCCCTGCGCCCCGCGCGTCTGCGCGAGCGCATTCGTGCGGCGGGCCCGACGGTGCAGGTTGAGCTCAATCGCCCGCCGACGCCGATCGCTGCGGAGTGGGCCCATGTATCGCTATGACGACCTCGACCAGGCCTTCATCGACGACCGCACGGATCAGTTCGCGGACCAGGTCTCGCGACGCCTCGACGGCAAGATCGGCGAGGACCACTTCAAGCCGCTCAGGCTGATGAACGGTCTCTACCTGCAGCTCCATGCCTACATGCTGCGCGTGGCCATTCCCTACGGCACCCTGTCGTCCGAGCAGATGCGCGGGCTCGCCGCCATCGCCCGCCAATTCGACCGTGGCTACGGCCATTTCACCACGCGCCAGAACATTCAGTTCAACTGGACCCGGCTCGACGACATGCCGGACATCCTCGCCACCCTCGCCGAGATGCAGATGCATGCGGTGCAAACCAGCGGCAACTGCATCCGCAACGTCACCGCAGATCATCTGGCCGGCGTCGCGCCAGACGAGCTCGAGGACCCGCGGCCCTGGTGCGAGATCATCCGCCAGTGGTCGTCCCTGCACCCGGAATTCACCTATCTGCCGCGCAAATTCAAGATCGCCGTCGGCGGCGGCCCGCGCGACCGCGCGGCGCTGAAGGTGCATGACATTGCGCTGGAGCTGCGCCGCAACGCCTCTGGCGAGGTCGGCTTTGCGGTGATGGTCGGCGGGGGCCAAGGGCGCACGCCGAAGCTCGCCAAGACTATTCGTGACTTTTTGCCCAAGCGGCATTTGCTGTCCTATCTTGAGGCGATCCTGCGCGTCTACAATCAACTCGGCCGGCGCGACAACAAGTACAAGGCGCGCATCAAGATCCTGGTGGACGCGGTCGGCGCAGACCGCTTTGCCGATATGGTCGAGGAGGAATGGTCCCATTTGCGCGATGGCGACCTGACCCTCGAAGCGGACGACATGGCGAAGATCATCGCCGATTTCGCACCTCCCGCCTACGACAGCGTCGCCCCCGCTGCGACGTCGGACGATCCCGCCTTCGCCCACTGGCGGCAACGCAACGTGCATGGGCACAAGGTGCCTGGCTATGTGAATGTCACGGTCTCGCTCAAGCCCATCGGCGGCGCGCCGGGCGATGCCACGGAAGCGCAGATGGAAGCGGTGGCAGACCTGGCGGAGCGTTGGGGCTCTTCGGAAATCCGCGTCAGCCACGAGCAAAACCTGATCCTGCCCGACATTCGCGAAGCGGATCTGTTGGCACTGTGGCAGGGCCTCGATACCATGGATCTCGCGACCCCCAATGCGGGCCTGATCACCGACATCATTTCCTGCCCCGGCCTCGACTATTGCGCGCTGGCGACGGCGCGCTCGATCCCCATCGCGCAGGCCATCAGCGAGCGCTTCGCCGATCTCGAGCGCCAGCACGACATCGGCGAACTCAAGCTCAAGATTTCCGGCTGCATCAATGCCTGCGGCCATCACCATATCGGCCATATCGGCATTCTCGGCGTCGATAAGCGGGGGACCGAGGTCTATCAGGTCACCCTCGGCGGCAATGCCGCGGAAGACGCATCCCTTGGCCAGCTGGTCGGCCCCGGCTTCGCGGCGGACGAGATCGTCGATGCTGTCGAGACCATCGTCACCACCTATCTGGGCCTGCGCCACGACGGCGAAAGCTTTCTCGACGCCTATCGCCGCGTCGGCCTCGGCCCCTTCAAGGACGCGCTCTATGCCCCTGCTTAAGGATGGCCGCAGCGTGGCCGATCCCTGGCGCGTCGTTGCCGACGGCGAGCCTTTGCCCGAGGCCGGCGCGGTGCTGTTCTCGGCCGCGCGCTGGCAGGCCGAACGCGACGTGCTCAGCTGCAGCAACCGCTCTCTCGGCGTGCGTCTCGCCAACGACCAGAGCCCCGATATCCTGGCCGATGACATCGAGCGCCTGGCCTTGATCGCCCTCGACTTTCCCGATTTCGGCGACGGCCGCGCCTATTCCCAGGCCCGCATCCTGCGCGAGCGCTACGGCTATCAGGGCGAGCTGCGCGCGGAGGGCGAGGTGCTCTACGACCAGCTGCTGCCCATGCAGCGGGCCGGATTCGACAGCTTCGACGTCGATGGGGATGTGGACGCGGCAGCGGCATTGGCGGAAATGCCCGTGCGCTATCAGCCGACCGCCGCGGACCCGACGACGGCACTCGGCTTGCGCCGTCAGCGTCGCCGACAGGCGCGGCGACTTGCTTCGCTGCAGCGGGATTATGGAGAGCGCGACGGCGAGGCCTTGCTGCGCGCGGTGATCGAGGACGCCTTCCCGGGCCGCATCGCCGTGGTCTCGTCCTTCGGCGCAGAGGCCGTGGTAATGCTCGACATGGTCGCGCGCATCGATCCGGCGACGCCGGTGATCTTTCTCGAGACCGGCAAGCATTTTCCCGAGACCGTCGCCTATCGGAACGCACTGGTGGCCGAGCTCGGGCTCACGGATGTGCGCGATATCGCGCCGGATGCCGCGGTACTGGCCCGCGAGGACGCGGCAGGCGATCTCTGGCGTCGCGATCCCGATCGCTGTTGCCACTTGCGCAAGGTGGCGCCGCTGGAACGCGCCCTTGCCGGCGTCGATGCCTGGGTTACCGGACGCAAGCGCTTCCAGGGCGATGTGCGCGCGGACCTGCCGCCTTTCGAGGCCGATGGCGAGCGCGTCAAGATCAACCCGCTGGCGGCTTGGTCGGCGGACAAGGTCGAGGCCTGGATCGCCACGCGCGGCCTCACGGTCCATCCCCTCGTCGCCAAGGGCTACGGCTCGATTGGCTGCTCCCCCTGCACGGCACCCGCCGATGCCCGCAGCGGCCGCTGGCGCGGCAGCGAAAAAACCGAATGTGGAATCCATCGATGACAGACCATCTCGACGCTCTGGAAAGCCAGAGCATCTATATCCTGCGCGAGGCCTTCGGCCGCATCTCGCCGACCGTGCTCTTGTGGTCGCTGGGGAAGGATTCCAACGTCATGCTGTGGCTGGCGCGCAAGGCCTTCTGCGGCCATGTGCGCTTCGAGGTGGCGCATGTGGACACCGGCATGAAGTTCCCCGAGATGTATGCCTTCCGCGAGCGCTATGCCAACGAGTGGGGCCTCGACCTGGTTGTGCGCGACTGCCCCCCGGTCGAGGAGATCGATGCCTCCCTGCCGCCGGCGGCGCGCTCGGCCGCGCGCAAGACCGCGGGCCTAAAGGCGCTGATCGCCGAGAAGGGCTATAATGGCGTGATCGCCGGCATCCGCCGCGACGAGGAAGTGGTGCGCGCCAAGGAGCGGGTGTTCTCACCCCGCGGCACGGATTCGCGCTGGGACTTCCGCGACCAGCCGGCCGAGCTTTGGGATCAGTACAAGACCGAGTTCCCGCCCGGCACCCATGTGCGCATCCACCCGCTGCTGCAATGGAGCGAGGTCGATATCTGGCAGTACATAGCGCGCGAAGAGATACCCGTGGTGGATCTTTATTTCGCCCGCGACGGCAAGCGCTATCGCTCGCTGGGCGATCGCGACATCACCTTCCCGATGCCGAGCCAGGCCGCCAGCATCGACGAGAGCATAAACGAGCTGGAAACCACCCGCGTCTCCGAGCGCGCCGGCCGCGCCATGGACCACGAGACGGAAGATTCCTTCGAACGCCTGCGCAGCGACGGATACTTGTAGCATGACATATATCGAGAGTAAGGCGGCCCCGCGGCTGCCGATCGTCATCGTCGGCCATGTGGACCACGGCAAGTCCACCCTGATCGGGCGCCTGCTGCACGATTCCAACAGCCTGCCCGAAGGCAAGGTCGAGGCGGTGCGCGAGATGTGCCGGCGCCGCGGCATGCCATTCGAGTGGGCGTTCCTGATGGATGCCTTCCAGGCCGAGCGCGACCAGGGCATCA